>CAZYHE010000479.1:0-4243 GCA_964647225.1 uncultured Anaerolineales bacterium | reverse complement strand
GTCGGGTTGAAGTAGAGGTGGTAGGGGATGACATCGAAGAAGAAGCCGTTGGCCGGCGCGTCGGGGTCGGCCGCCAGGATATCGAGCAGCCGGTCGAGGTAGCGCCGGCGGCCATGCGTCCAGTCCCAGTAGTAGGTCTGCCCGGCCAGCGCCACCTGCGCCGACGGGTCCACGCCTTTGATCGCGAGATACGCGGTCTTCAGCAGCCGGGCGTAGTCCGCCTCGTCCCCCAGCCACGTGCTGCCGGGGTGGCCGGCGTCCCACACATCCGGCTCGTTCCAGATGATCCACTGGTGGATGCGGCCGCGGTAGTGCTGGGCCATCCGGCGGGTGAACGCCTCCCACGCGTCCATCCGGGGCACGGCGCGGGCGTCGGCCACGCCGTCCGCGCTGGCCCAGGCCGGCGTGCCGATCAGCAGGCCGACCACCTGCCGGCCATCCGCCAGCTCGCGGGCGATGAACGGGTCGGGGACGTTGGCGGGCTTCCAGTCGGCCGGGCCGCCGGGTTGGATCACATCCCAGCGCAGGATGATCCGCGTGAACCCCGCGCCGGCCTCCCGCGCCGCGTCGGCGTTGACGAACGTCTCGACGATGCCGAAGCGCGGATCGGGGCGGGGCGGCGGGGTGTCACCCTGCGCCGTACAGACGCCGGCCGTAAGGGCAATGATGAATGCAGAATGATGAATGATGAGTACGGCGCGGGAGATGATCGTGCGCCAGGCAGTCGCACCCTTCATCATTCATCACTCATCGTTCATCATTCCGCTATCCGCCGCGGCTCGCGCACCCACCAGCGCATCAGGATCAGCGCCACGGCGTCAATCGCAACGCAGACCGCAAACAGCCCGTCGTAGCTGACGCTCGCCAGGCCCGCGCCGATCAGGGGCGCGACGATGCCGACCACGCCGACGCTGGTGCTGGTGATGCCGATGTAGGTGGGCCGGCGCGCCGGCTCGCAAAACTCCATCACCACCAGCATGGCCGAACCGATCACCGCGCTGGAGCCGATGCCGAACAGGATGAACGCCGCGTAATACCATTCGGGGCCGGGCGCCAGCCAGGTGAACGCGAAGCCGATCGTCGAGGCCAGGATCGCCAGCTCCAGCGCCAGCTTGTGCCCGCGGCGGTCGGCCAGGAGGCCGAAGGTGATGTAGCCGAGCGTCTGCCCGACGAGAAATGCGATGGTAAAGATCCCGGCGGTGCTGTCGGGCACGTTCCAGCGTTTGAGGGCCGAGACGGTGACGAAGCCCATGCCCATGCCCGCCAGCGCCATCAACACACGGGCGATCAGGAAGCGGCGGAAGTTGTGGTCACGACGCAGGAGGTCGGGGAGGCTCGCCATGTACTCCGCGATGCTGCGGGTGGGCGCCGTCACTTTTTGCACTGGCTCGCGCGCCAGCGCCAACCAGCCCCAACTGAGCAGGATCGCGGTCGCCGCGATCAGGAAGAGGGCGGTGAAGTTCGTCGGATACGCCAGGTTTTGCAACAGCCAGGTGCTCGCCACTGCGCCGAGCGCGCCCGCGCCCGCGCCGATGAAGTTGGTGACGCCGACGAAGCGGCCGCGGCGGTCCACGGGGAACATCCGGGCGATCATGTCTTGCCAGGCCGTGCCGAGCGCGCCCGCGCCCAGGCCGTGCCCTGCAAAGCAGACGAAGAAGATCACGAGCGCGAGGGCCGGGCTGCGCACCGCGATGATCGCGGCCAGCACCAGCCCCCACGCCGGCAGGCGTTCCATGAAGAGGCCCAGGTTGACCACCACCGGCTTCTTGCGCGCCAGCCGCTCCACGATGTTGGCGGTGAAGAGCTGGGGCAGGAACCACGACGCCGACGCAAAGACCGCCAGCAGGCCGATCGCCAGCGGGCTGGGCGTCAGCTTGCTGATGAACAGCGGCAGGATGGTGGCGCTCGACATAAAGCTCGCCCCGAACCAGAAGAACGCGCCATCCAGCAGGTTGACGGTGAAGTTCCAGCGGTAGTTGCGCTCGACCTCGGCCGCGATCTCCGCCTCGCTGCGTTCGGGCACGGGCTTGTCGAGTTCCAGCAGCCAGCCGATCAGGCGGCGGAGCGGCGAACCACGATCAGAAGAAGTGAAAGCCACGAAGTGTACCTCAATGAATGCGTTTTGGCGCTTGACCCAGGTTGACCCCATCCACCGGGTGGACATCGGCCTCGGCCGGCATCAGGCGAATGGTCGGGCCGTAAGCCGTCGCCAGCGAATTGTTGATCGCGGTCACGACATCGGTCAGGCGCTCGACGCTCTCGACTGTGCCGCGGTAGAACTTGTCTTTGCTGCCATCGGTCCGCTGCGTGAAGTGCACCCATTCGCAGCGGCCATCTGCCAGGCGTTTGGCGAGCAGCTTGTAGAAGCCCACGCCCGGCACAGGCGGTGAGGCCCACACGCCGGCCACCTCTTCGCCTTTGTCAACCGACATGATCGCATTGACCGGCTTGCCGCGATAGGTGGGGAGTTGGTGTTTCGGGTTGCCTGTCATGGTGGATCTCCATCATTGGCTCGGTCGGAGACCGGCCAGAGCTGTCACGAGACCGGCCAGAGCTGTCACGCTCTCTGGCGGCCCGCCAGGAGCTTGAAGAGGCCCACGACCGCCCCGAACACCAGCCCGAAGATGGCCGCCGCGCGCGCGTCAATCAGGATCTTGGCGTCGCCGCTGACCTCGCCCGCGGCCAGGAACACCACCGATCCGCCATTCACCTCGACGCGCTGCGCGATCACTGCCGCGACCCCGCCGCCGCTGACGGTGATCTGATCGCCCTTCGCCAGCGCGATCCCGCCATCGTTCACGTTGATCGTGCCGGCTTGCGCCTGCGCGATCCCGCCGTCGTTCAGGTTGATCGTCACGGCGCTGGCTTGCTTGATGCCGCCGCCGTTCACGGTGATCGTTTCCGCGGTCACGGAATCGAGCGCCGCGCCATCGTAGGTCATGTCGCCGTCCGTCGCGGCCGCCTGCTTTGCCAGAACCTTGTCTGCCTCGTTCATGGTTGCCTCCTTGTGATAGCTTGCGCCTATTGCCGGTAAGTGTTCACCGCTGCCTCGTAGTGTAGGGCCTTGTGCCCGTTCGCCGCCCACAAGGGGCTAAGCTACAAGTTTGTTAAGTCTACCAACATCTTGACATTTCAATTGGGTTGGCATAAGGTAGCAGTTGTCTCGATGATCCCCCAGCCATAGCAAGGAGCCGTCCGATGAACCGCGACCCAGAACCAGCCCCTACCGCCGACCCCGAAGCCGCGCCCCCCCCGAGTCCCAAACAGCGCAAGGCGAAAGTGCGCAAGGCCCAGACCCTCAGCGCCCGCCGGCAGTGCGACCGGGCGCGCCGCGCGGCCAAACGGGCGGGCGCCGCCCGCCGAGACGAGATACAGCGGCACTACAAATTTCGGGTCAAGGTCGTGCGCCGGTATCGCCAAGTGCGGGCGCAAGAGACCGCGCAGCGGGCCATCGAATTGACGTTGGCGCGCTATCAGCCGACCCAGCCCGGCCACTTTCCGTTGTGTGCCAGCAGCATCCGGCAGTGGCATCGCTTGGCCGAGCAGGAAGGGTTCGGGGCCTTGCGGCCCAAGTCTACGCGGCCCCACACGATTCACTACCACGTGCCGGAGGTGGTCGTAAGCATCATCTTCACCCTGCGCCAGGTGCTGGGCTGGGGCGGCCACCGCATCGCGGCCGAGTTGCAGGCGCGTGGCATCGCGCAGGTCAGTGGCCAGACGGTTTATGATATCTTCGCCCGGCTGGGGCTGCCGATCAAGTTGTATGCGCTCAAGGGGCGCACGGATGGCATTGCCTATCAGCGTTACGAGAAACGGCGGCCCAACGCCCAGTGGCATATTGACCTCAAGCACACGACCTTAAGCGACGGCAGCAAGGTGTACATCTGTATCCTGATTGATGACTACTCCCGCTATGCCCTGGCAGCCAGCGCCGGGGGTTCGGCGACCACGGACTGGGTGGCGCAGGTGGCGGCGACCACCCTCCAGCGATGTGGGCGCCCGGCCGAATTGATCAGCGATAACGGCCGGGAGTTCGTGGCGGTCTGGGAAAATGCGCTGACCAAGTTCGGCCAACTGCTGGCGGCCGAAGGCGTGCTGCATCGCACCAGCGCACCCTACTATCCGCAAGGCAACGGCAAGGCCGAGGCCTTTATCCAAATCCTCACCGCGGAACTGCTGACGCAGCGCACCTTTGCTTCGCTCACCGAACTGCAAGCCGCCTTAGATCGTTACCTGACCTACT
>CAZYHE010000478.1:0-4254 GCA_964647225.1 uncultured Anaerolineales bacterium | reverse complement strand
GTGCGCAGCCCCGTATTGTCGCCGCTCTGGGCGGCCAGCATGTGATCGGGATCGCCAAAGCCGGGCGCTGACGGGTTGCTCAGGCTGCGCAGCGCGCCGCCCGGCACATCTTCGCCCATCGTCCAGTCGGTGGGATCCATGAAGAAACCGAAGATGTCGGCGAAGCTCTCATCCAGCGCGCCCGACTGGTTCTCATATTCCAGCCCGCCCTCGCTGTTGTCCACCGCATGGGAGAACTCGTGCCCCATCACGTCGTTCGCGGTCATATTGTTGCCGAACTGGAAGATGTCGCAAACGCCGCCCGTGTAGTTGGCGTTGCGCCAGTTCTGGCCGACATCAATGTACATCTCGATCTCTTCGCCATCGTTGTCGTATGAGTCGCGGCCGAAGCGGTTCTTCCAGTAGTTGTAGATCGCCTTGATGTTATTGAACGCCTGGAACCCTTCCGCGTCCGGGTTGGCGCCATCCACCACACCATCCTCATCGAACCACTCTTCGGTATCGGTGAAAACCCAACACGCGCTGGAGGTGTCGCCGCGCACGGTGTAGAGGTATTCCAGGTCGAACTCATGCATTTCGTGCGTCTGCTTCAGCACCACCTTGCCCGTGAACGCGTCGATGAACAAGGTCACTGGGCTGGTCTTGCCCATGAGATTCACCTGCCAGGCCAGATAGGTGTTGGGATCGCTGCGCCCCAGCAGGCTCGGCACGACGTAGCGCAGTTGGGTATCGCCCTTGAGCGCGATCCGCACGGAGCCGTCCCCCATGCGCACCGAGCCATCACCTAGCCGCTGCAAGCCATCGCCCAGGGCCGCCAGCAGCGCCAGGTCTTCGGCTTCGGCCGCGGTCAGGCGCGGGGTCGCCGGCAGGTTGATGTCGGGCACGTAGTTGCCGCCCAGGCCGCGCACCAACGTCCCATCGAGGTGTACCCCCAGCGTGGCCGGGAAGACCGGGATGCCGTTGTGGCGCTGGCGGAAGAAGAGGTGCTGCCCGTCACGCGAGCGGCGCACGAGTTGCAACTGCGCATCCGGGTCGGTCAGCCGCAGCGCCGCGCCGTGATCGCGCAGGAACCACTGGGCAATCGCCAGCGGCTCGGCGCCGATGTTCGCGGGCGCCGGCACTTCCAGCTCGGCGTGTTTGACCGCGCCCCGTTGCAGCTTGAATATCATGGGCGTCTGCGAGGCCTGGCCCAACCGGCTGAGTCCGGCTGCCTGCTGCTGCTCCGTCTGGATCTGGCTGGCGGCGCCGGCTTCGGCGGCATAGGCGCAGCGCACGACCAGCCGCGGCGCGGGCGATGGCCCGAGCGCAGCCGCTTCGCTGCTGCTGAAAACCAACGAGGAGTTGGCCGCAACCGGCGTCAGGAAGATGCCGGTGTTCGAGACCGCGCCCGTAGCCCAACGCGCCACCAGCGCGGTCACGTCAATCCGCAGCAGCCCGTCGGCGGGGTTGTAGCTGCCCGGCCCGTAGGAAGGCCCGAACGCCGGTTGGTTGTTCCAGTTGGTTGTCGCTTCGGCCCACGCGGCAGCCGGCTCGCGCACCTCCAGCGGGAACGGCTGCGGGTTGGGCGTGCCGACCAGCGTCAGCTCCAGCTCGGCGCGCTGGATCGTCACACCGGCCGGCACAACGCGCGCCAGGCTGAACGCCAGCAGTGCGCGCTCATCGCCGCGGCCACTCCTGCCGACCCGGAGTTGCGTGGCGGCGCCGTTGGCAACCGTGGGCGCGCCCTGGTTGACGTAGGTGTCGGCGATGGCGGTCAACGTGCCGCCGCAGGCCGCAACTGCGGCCGGCCCGGTTGTGGCGGTCTGGCCGCTCTCTGCCCATGCCAGTTCGCCGATCTCTCCCGGCCCCGCGGCCGCGCCGAGCACATTGCTCAGCAACAAAACAATCGCCGCCCACGCGGCCACGATCCGATGCAACGCTTTGGATGTCATGTACGATCTCCTGATGTGGAATATCTGGGTGGATTGGTAGATTGGTAGATTGGTGGATTGGTGGATTGGTAGATTGGTAGATTGGTAAGATGTTTCAGCAACTTACCAACTTACCAACCTACCAACCCGCTCTATTGGAATTCCTTTCATCGGTTGATTTGCACTTGGCGGGCAAAATCGCTGGACGCGCCCGCACCTTCACCGGCATCATAGCAAGGCCGCGTCCGAAATGCGTCCGAAACGCGTTAAAAGCGCACCAAAGGAAGATGCTTTTGAAACTGCTGCCCCCCTGAGCGGAGGATTTGCGAAGTGTGCCGCTTTGCGCTATAGTGAGTCTGCGCGGTGAGGTTGACCATCCTGCCCGTAACGTCGGTTCCACTGGAGACAGCCAGACGGCGTGGAGGGACATGTGATACAACACACCAAATTCGAACCATACGAAACCACAAAGGAAAACGAGGCAATTCCAGCGTATCAGAGGCGGCAGTCCGCGACCCGATGGGGGCAAGGCGCGCGCGCTTCGCGGGCCTGGACACGTGCGGCCCAACCGACAGCAGTCAGTCTGCTCCGCATCGAGCGCGATCTGGGCGTCGCGCTGGCGGCGACCGATGACCTCGCCCACGCGTTGGATCTGGTTCTGACCGCTTCACTTCAGATCACGGGCATTGACTGCGGCGGTACCTACCTAATAAATACAAAGACCGGCGCACTTGATCTCGCGCGCCACCGCGGCCTGACTCCGGCCTTCGCATCATTCGTCGCGCACTTCCCTCACGATACCCCCCAGGCGCTTCTGGTCAAAGCTGGACAGCCCGTCTACACGCGCCATCTCCAGATCGAAAGCGGTGGTGATCATCTTCGTCCAGGCGAAGGGTTGCGCGCGCTTGCCATCGTTCCCATCGCCCACCAAAAACAGGTCATCGCCGCGCTCAACCTGGCTTCGCACACTCGCGACACCCTCCCATCTGCGACCCGGGATGCGATCGAGGCGATTGCCGCGCAGGTCGGTTCTGTACTCGTGCGTATCCGCAGCGCGGCCGAGCTGGCAGATGCACAACGGAGCTGGCAGGCGATCTTCGCCGCACTGCCCGACATGCTGTTTGTGCTCAACAGCGATGGCATCATCCTGAGGGTCAACGCCGCGGTCGAGCGGTGTCTGGGGTATTCCGAAGCAGAGTTGGTGGGCCAACACGTGTTGACCGTGCATCCGCCGGAACGGAGGGATGAGGTGACGGCCATCCTGGCGCAGATGCTGGCGGGGCAATTGGCCGTCTGCACCGTGCCGCTGATCGCCCAGGACGGCACGCTCGTGGCAGTGGAAACCCGCGTGGTGCGCAGCAGTCAGTGGTACGGCCAGGATGTGCTGTTCGGGATCAGTCGTGATGTCAGAGAACGTGACCGCATGGAAGCGGAGTTGCGCGCCAGCGAGGAGAAGTATCGGACCTTCATTGAGCAGAGTATTGAAGAAGCGCCGATTGCGATCGCGATCTATGATCTCAGCAGCGAAGAGCGCACCATTCTCTTTGCCAACCGATTCGCTCGTGTGCTCTGGCAAAGATCAGGCGGGGTGGATCTCATCGGAAAATCGGTGCTGCAAATGGGCGAACCGCAGCACTTTGCCGATCTGCTGACCAGGCACCGGGATCAGGACTGGGTCCACGGGCTGGAAGCACATTTGACGCTGCCCGATGGTCAGGAGATGCCGGTGCTGCTTTCGGCTGGCACAATTACTTACCAGGGACGACCGGCCGAGCTGGTGTTCGTCAACGATATGCGGGAGTTGGAGCGCGTGCGCGCCGCGCTCAAGCAACACGAACAAGTTGTGCTGACGCTGGAGGAGCGCGAACGCTTGTCGCGTGAACTCCATGACGGTCTCGGTCAGTTGTTGGCTTATCTGAATGTCCAGGCGCAGGCGACACAACTGCTTCTGGCGGAAGCCAAGACAGACGCGGCGCAGATCAACCTCCAGCAAATGGCGCACGCGGCGCGCGACGCACAGGATAGCATCCGCAAGCACATCCTGGGGCTGCGGACGCGGGATTCGGCGTCGGGAAATCTATTTCACGACTTGGAGGCATTCCTGCGCCAGTTCAGCGTGGACAGCAGCATCCCCGTCAGGCTGAGCATCCCGCCGGACGCGCCACGGCCCGCGTTTACGCCGGCCGTCGAAGAGCAGGTGTTGCGCATCATTCAGGAGGCGCTGGCGAACGTCCGCAAGCATGCCGCCGCGCACCAGGCCGAAGTCTGTTTCTGCTTCGCCGGCGAGCAAACCCAGGTGATGATCAGCGATGATGGCGTGGGCTTCGATCCGGCGCGCGCAGAC
>CAZYHE010000477.1:2210-4259 GCA_964647225.1 uncultured Anaerolineales bacterium | reverse complement strand
AATGGTACACCCAGCCCCACCAGTTGGCGATACAATTGCTGCGCGGTTTTGCGCCGATGCGTCCCTTGCGGCATCACCACGAGCACATCTACATCACTATCGGCATTCATTTCATTTCGCGCTGCCGAGCCGAATAGCATGATTCGTAGCGGCCGCGCGATGGTAACGACTGTCTGCACCAATTGGTCAACAACTCGGGAATCCGGTTGCATTACAACAACCTCCATTGGACAAATCACCCACAATCAAGCCCAGTATACATCCAACCCGTAACACGGTCAAACGCGTTCGACAAAAAGGGCCTCCACCGTCTCCGGCGAGGCCCTATGCGCCTGCGTATCATCAGCCTGACGACTGAAGCTACTTCCCCAACCCCTTGTAGGCAAACGCCTGGGCATACTCCACCGCGGCCCACCGTTCCTCCGGGCTGAGGCGATCTTGCCAGGCCGGCATGATCCCCTTGCCCCCGGTGACGGATTGATAGAACTCGGTGAGGGGGCGGGCGAGGGTGTACTCCAGATTGGTGAGCGGCGCGGCCTGCGGGATGAGACCCTTGCCGTCCGGCCCGTGACAACTGACGCAGTTGGCCTCGAAGACCGTCTTGCCCTTGACCAGTTGGGCGTTCGGAACGGCAAAATGCCAGAGATAGAGCGTCACATCCCAACGCTCCTGATCCGAGAGGTCCTTCTCGAAGCCGGGCATCTGATCTTTGCCCGTGGTCGTCACCTTATAGAATTCGGCCGGGACCGCCGCGCGGATGTAATCCCCATCGGTGAAGTTGCGCGCGCCCGCCACCTGCGCCTTGCCATCCGCGCCGTGACAGGTCACGCACTTCGCCTTGTAGATGGCTTCGCCGGCAACCGCCGACGGCGCGTTGGCCGGGAAGGTGATGCCGACGGTCGCGGCGCGCGGGGTCGGCGTCACGGCTGGGGGCAGGGTCGCCGGCGGCAGCGTGGGGATCTTGGTGGGC
This sequence comes from uncultured Anaerolineales bacterium, assembly GCA_964647225.1. Classification (GTDB taxonomy): domain Bacteria; phylum Chloroflexota; class Anaerolineae; order CG2-30-64-16; family CG2-30-64-16; genus CAZYHE01. The sequence continues at coordinate 3,289 of CAZYHE010000477.1, read as the reverse complement.
GCGACCGGCAGCGGCTGCGGCGTGTTACAGGCAACCAGGACGATCGAAAGCAAAGCCAGGAAGGCCAATAATGCGAGTGTCCGCTTCATAAAGATGTCTCCTCTGTGAAATGATGAGTGATGAATGTTGAATGATGAATCCACCCCATATCCTTCAACCGTCAGCATTCAGCATTCATCATTCAACATTCTCAGACTATTTGCTCAAGCCACGAACGTAATTCACCACGTCCCACCGTTCGCGCACATTCAGATTCTCGCGCAACGGGGCCATCACGCCGAACCCCTGGGCGATCGTCAGGTAGAGCGCGCCGTCCGTCTGCTGCCCGATGCGCGGCTCGGTGAGGTTGGCCGGCCGCTTGGCGTCCGCCTTCCAGAACTGCGTGATTGAGCCATCCCCTTTGCCCTGGGCGCCGTGGCACACCGCGCAGTGGTTGGCGTACAATTGCTGCCCGCGCGCCAGCGAGACCGGATCCGCCGCGACCGGGTTGGTGGGCAACTCGCCATTGTGCGGCAGGCTGGGCGATTCAAAGCTCACGGCATCGGCCGGCGCCCATTTGCGCGCGCCTTCCTGCGGCCCGACCGACGCCTGAATCTCCATGTTGCTCCGCCAGTTGACCTTGATCACATCATACAAGAAGAGCAACGGCACGGTGCCCAGCATACCGATGACCAGGAAGGTGAGAATGATACGACGAAACACGCCAGGAGGTGGAATCATAGCGGCCTCCGCTCTGGCTCATAGACTTTCTCGGCGCCCCGCTCAGCCAAGACCCGCTTGACATCGGCCTCGATCCGCAGGTCGCAATCGCACAGCAGCGCGATCCGGCTGTGATTGATGAGCGGGTCGTAGTATTGCGGCCGGGTGGATGGGAAACCGCATTTCCAGATCAGCGTCAGGAAGGTGCCCAGGAGCAGGCCCAGCATGGTCAGCTCATACCAGAGCACGATCGAGGTGGGGATCGTCGGGATCGGCCGGCCGCCCACGCGCACGGGGTACAGGAACAGCGTGCCCCACGTCAGGAACAGCGCCACGGCAAAACCGGTCAAAGCGCCCAGGATGCTGAACCACGGAAATTC
>CAZYHE010000477.1:0-2110 GCA_964647225.1 uncultured Anaerolineales bacterium | reverse complement strand
ACTCCCTATTCCAACTCGGCCACCGACGTGACCACCGTGCGGCCGATACGGCGGCGCGTGTGGCTCAACTGGCCTTCCAGCACTTCCCAAACCGGGATCAGCGGGATGACCTTGGAGGCCACGGTGTAGAGCAAGATGAACAAAGCCAACGTGCCGAGCGCGATGGAGACCTCCGGCCACTGTGGGTTGTACTCCCCCCAGTCGAACGGCAGGTTGTTGCGCTGCAGGAAGCCGGGGATGATGATGACGCGTTCCAGGTACATCCCGACGTTGATGCCGATCGTGATCAGGAAGAGCGCAATCGGCGACCGGCGGATGCGCTTGTTCCAGAGTGTCAGCCAGGGGATCACGATGTTGAAGAACAGCATGGCGTACCACAGCGGCGCTATCGGCCCGCGCGCCTGGAAGAGCAACAACTGATGGCCGACCCAGTCGCCGCCGTACCACTCGACCAGGTAATCGTTGAAGAAGAAGTAGGCCCAGGAGAAGGAGAAGATCAGCACGAGCTTGGCGAGCGCGTCGAAATGCTCCTGGCGCAAGAAGTATTCCAGCCGCATCGTCCGGCGCACCACCAGGAGCACCGTGATGACCGCGGAGACCCCGGAAAAGATGGCGCCGACGACAAAGTAGGGGCCGAAGATGCTGCTGCGCCACCCCACATGCATGCTCATCGCGAAGTCCCACGACACGATCGTGTGTACGGAGAACATCACGGGGATGATCGCAAAGGCGAAAATCTTGATCGCCTTGTGCAGATAATGCCACTCATATTCCAGACCGCGCCAGCCCAGCGAAAGCAACTTGTAGAGGGTATGCCGCCAGCCGCCGGTGTGGTCACGCGCCATCGCCAGGTCGGGGATCATCGGCAGATAGACGTACAGCGTGCTGCCGATCAGATAGGTCGTGATCGCGAACAGATCCCACGCCAGCGGCGACTGGAAATTCGTCCAGATCTGGCGTTGGTTGGGCATCGGGATCATGTAGTAGACGGTCCAGACCCGGCCCAGGTGGATGAACGGGAACATGCCGGCGCAGATCAACGAGAAGGAGGTCATCAACTCCGCGGCGCGCGTGATGGGGCGGCGATACTCGGCGTTGAAGACCCGCAGGACGGCCGACACAAAGGTGCCGCTGTGGCTGATGCCGATCCAGAAGACCATCGTCGCGATGAAGATGCCCCAGAAGACCGGCCGGCGGATGCCTGCGACGCCCATGCCCCAGCGGATCATGTAGGCCCAAGCGCCCACGAAACAAACCAGCACCACGGCGGCAAGCAGCCCGACGATCAGCCACCAGCCGGGGCCGGCCTTGAACATCGGCCGCAGCATGATGCGGTTCATCTCCTCCTGGGGGAGGGGATCGAGCAGCAGGCGCTCTTGCGGGTTGTCCTCGTGCGGCCAGCCAAACTTGCGAGGTAGGTCAGCTAACATGCGACGTGCCTCCCTTCAGGTAGATCACGGCCGGGTCGGTGCCCAGGTCTTCGAGCAGCGAGAAGGCGCGTTTGCTCTTGGCGAATTCGTGGATCCGGCTGTGCTCGTCGGCCAGGTTGCCGAAGACGATCGCCTCGGTCGGGCAGACCTGCGCGCACGCCGGGACGACATCACCATCGTGCAGCGGCCGGCCCTCCGCAGTCGCCTGGTCGGCCCCCGCGTGGATGCGTTGGATGCAGAAGGTGCATTTCTCCATCACGCCCCGGTAGCGCACGGTCACATCGGGATTGAGCTGCTCGTTCAATGGCTCCGGGAAATAAGGCGCAAACCAGTTGTAGACGCGGGCCAGGTAGGGGCAGTTGTTGCCGCAATAGCGGGTGCCGACACAGCGGTTATACACCTGGACGTTGATATTCTCAGCATCGCTGTGGACGCTGGCGAAGACGGGGCAGACCGGCTCGCACGGCGCGTGCTGGCATTGCTGGCACAGCACCGGGATGTAGCGCGCCTGCAAATCGGGATATTCGCCCTGCCAGTAACGCTCGATGCGCAGCCAGTGTTGCGCCCGGCCCATGTTGATCTGTTCCGGGCCGACCGTCGGCACGTTATTCTCGGCGTGACACGCGACCACGCATGCCTGACAGCCGGTGCATTTATCCAGGTCTATGACCATCGTCCAG
>CAZYHE010000476.1:0-4267 GCA_964647225.1 uncultured Anaerolineales bacterium | reverse complement strand
CGCAAATAACTCAGCGGTCGTCTGGAAAACTTGTCCGCCGCCATGCTCAAGCTCGCACATCGCTTCCAATGTTTCGGCGTTAGGACGTTTTGCGACGGGCTGGAACGGCAGACCGCCGACGTTCACCGTTTGTTGCAGAAACATGCGGATGGCGTCGGCCGTGGACAGACCCAGGGACGCGAAAACCGCTTCTGCACGATCCTTGAGTTCGGGACTGATTCGGGACTGGACGGCTACACTCGGCATCGCTCACGCTCCTACACTCGAATAATCAACGCAATGGCTGCATTTTACATCCATTTGGCTGCAATGTGCAAGCAGCTAGTGTGTGGAATGGGTGTTGCTCAGCTATGCTCCGTGCGCGCGATGATCTCGTCCTGCATGTCGCGCGTCAAGCTGACGAAAAACGCCGAGAAGCCCGCGACGCGCACTACCAGGTCGCGGTAGCGTTCGGGGTGGGCCTGGGCGGCGCGCAACTCGGCTGTGTCGGCGCTGTTGATCTGCATCTCCTGCCCGCCGGCCAGGAAGTAGGCGCGCAGCATGGCGTCCAGCCGCCGGCGGCCGTCGGGATCGGCCAGCACGGATCGCTGGAAGCGCAGGTTGACGTTGTAGCCGCATTGCCAGCTCTTGGCGGGATTGAGTTGGAGGATGGACTTCAGCACAGCGGTGGGGCCTTGCCGTTCGACGCCACACGCCGCGGCGACCGAGGTGGCGAGCGGGGTCCCGGCCAGCCGGCCATCCGGCGTGGCGGGGGTGCGCGCGCCCACCCGCACCGCGCTCGATCGGGTGATGTGGACGTTGCCGAACGGCGTGCCGTCGCGCGGGTCCCGACAGATCTCCTTCACCGGCGCGTCGCGCAGCCGTTCCACGAGCGCGACCAGGTCTTCGAGCCGCGCGTCGTCGTTGCCGTGCTTGGGCGCGCGCAGGAGCCGTTGGCGGAGCAACTCCTGGCCCGCGAAGTTGGTCTGGCACGCCGCCGCGACCTGCTCGAGCGTGGCGTCGCCCCGTTCGTAGACCACCTCCCGGATGGCGGCCAGCCCGTCCACCATGTTGGCGAAGAAGCTGCCGCCGCACGACAGGATGTTGTACTTCGTGCGCTCGGCCAGGTCGCGGGCGCGCTCGATGCAGCCATCGAAGAAGCAGGAGGTGAGCGGCGTCTGCCCCCAGCGCATCTGCGCCATGAGGAGGGGCATGTTGGTCGCGTAGGAGGTCGCGACCTGCCAGCGCAGCACGCGTCCCACGGCCGCGGTCAAATTATCGAAGGTGCGCAGATCGCCCGGTGGCGGGATGTCGGGGACATCGCTCCGGCCATCGTAGCCGTGGCCGGCGGTCAGCGTCAGTTCGAGCGCCCGCGGATAGTCCACATGCGCGCCGGGGTTGAAGTAGGCCTTGCCGGGGATGCCCAGCTCGTTGCAGCCGACCGGCACATAATCGAAGGCGTCTTCGCGGGAGGCGCCGAGCGCCATGAACATCGCGGGCACGGCCGTGTCGCTCATCATCAGCGGGAAGCAGGTGGAGCCGGCCAGGTTTTGCAGGCAGAAGTCGAAGAAGTCGGGGTCAATGCGGGGATGCCAGCGCACCCATACCAGCGGCTCCGGCAGCGACATCGCGCCGGTGGCTTTGATGAAGAGCCACGACAGCTCATTGGTCTGGTCCACCCCGTCGGGAGTCGCGCCGCCGACCACCAACCCCTGGGTCAGGTTGTGCTCGATGCCCCAGAACGTGTTGTCGCGCTGCTTGAGCAGGAAGTTCTCGCTGAGGGTCAGCACGAAGTCGTCGTCCAGCCGGCCCGCATCGCGATCCGCCCGGTAGAAGGGGTAGAGAAGCTGATCCAGGCGGTCGGGCGTGCATGAATAGCCATGCCCCTCGATGTGGATCGCCTGGTGGGTGAACCAGACCAACTGCATGGCCTGGTGGAAGGTCGCCGGCGGCTGGTGGGCGATGTGGGCCGCGTTGCGCGCCATCTCGGCAAGCTGCGCCGACCGTACCGCATCGGCGCACCGCACCGCTTCGTCTCCCAGGAAGGCCGCGTGGCGTTCGATCCATTCTCCCAGGCCGAGCAGCGCGTGTTCCGCGGCGGTCAGAAACTCCAGGCTGGCTGGCTCGATTTCCCCCGCCCGTCGCGCCTTGATCCGCGCCAGGATGCCATCCAGCCCAATCTCCAGCAGCTCCCGATAGGCGGGGCTGAGGTGGCCCTGGTTGGAGAGGAACTTGTACATCGTGGCGTCGGTGCGCTCCGGCGACTTGCCCTCGACCGTCCGCGCATACGCGCGGTAGCGCCCCCACAGGTTGCGGTCTTCCCAATAATCCACGATCGGCTGGGGGACCTTGCCGGCCAGGTAGCCGCTTCGCTGCGGCTGTTCGCTGATGTAGACGCTCTCCTCGGCGATGCCCAGCTCGACCATGACCGGCATGGCGCCCGGCGTCTCGGCGATGGCCCCGGCCAACAGATCGCCCGGCCGGATGTAGAGCGGCACGGTGCGGAAGTACTCACGCACCGCCAGCGCCTTCTTCACGATCCACGCCGCGCCCTCGTTGGCCTGCCAGACACGGGTGAACGCCTCGGCCCGCGCCAGGCCGATGGCGACCGGTGAGTCGAGGATGGCGCGACGTAATGCCAGCATCGGCGCTGGGTCGTGGTTGGGGGGAAACTCAAATCGCATCGTTTACCTCATGGGGAGAATCGAGAATGGGGCCGCGGATTCACGCCGATGAACGCGGATAGAGATCAAAGAAAATCCGCGTCGATCCGCGTCAATCCGCGGCCGGTTCTCAGGGCAAGCCCAGCCGTTTTTTGCACTCGTCCAGCATCTCGGCGGTGCGGGTGGCGCCGGAGCGGGTGACACCCAACTCGCGCACGGCCAGCAACGCATCGAGCGTGCGGATGCCGCCGGCGGCCTTCACCTGCACGTGGCTGGGCGCGTGCAGCCGCATCAGCTTCAGATCGTCGTGGGTCGCGCCGCCCGTGCCGTAGCCGGTGGAGGTCTTCACCCAATCGGCGTTCAGCTCGCCGCAGATCTCGCACAACTTGATCTTCTGGGCGTCCGTCAGGTAGCAGTTCTCGAAGATCACCTTGACCTTCTGGCCCGCCGCGTGCGTCACGCCGATCACGGCCCCGATGTCGGCGCGGACGTAGTCCCAGTCGCCGCTCAGCACCTTGCTGATGTTCACGACCATGTCGAGCTCTTCGCCGCCGTCCCGCAACGCCTGCGCGGCCTCGGCGACCTTGATCGCGGTCGTGTGCCCGCCATGCGGGAAGCCGATGGTCGTGCTGGCCCGCACATCGCTGCCCCGCAGGATTTCGGCACAGCGTTTGAGGTAATACGGCAGGATGCAGACGCTCGCCACGTCGTAGGCCAACGCCAGCTTGCAGCCTTTCTCCAACTCCTCGACGGTCAGGGTCGGGTTGAGGAGGGAGTGATCAATCATCTTGGCGATTTGTGAGTAGGTGTAGTTCATATTCTATCTCCCGAAAACGTATGACGAAGGATATGACAACGAATCTGCCGGATTGATCGAATCTGATTCCGAGAATTCGGTTGGCTCAGCGGATTCGGTTAATCCTTCTGATTCGTTGTTATATCTGCTTGTCAGCCCACGGCACCGCGCTTCGCCGCCAGCGCGATGCCGCCGAGCGCGCCGACTTTGTCGCCGAGCAGCGATTTCTCGATCCGCAGATCGCCCGCCGGGAACATGCCGACGCGGCGGCGCACTGTCTCGCGCACCGTGTCGAAGAGCAGTGGGCCGATCTCGGCCACGCCGCCGCCGAACACAACCAGGTCGGGGTGGAGGATGGTGACGACGTTCGCCACGCCGATGCCGATGTACTCGGCGGCGCGCACGATGGCCTCCCGCACGGCATCATCCCCGGCCGCGGCGGCCAACGCCATCTCGCGGGGCGTGACCGCGCCGGGATCGCCGGCCACCAGTTCGTAGAGCTTGGGCGCGCGGCCGCTTGCCAGCAGCCACACTCCCTGCGCCGTGATCGCCGGCCCGCTGGCGAGGGTCTCCAGACAGCCGCGATTGCCACAGCCGCAGGTCGGCCCATCGGGCACGATCGTCTGATGGCCCAGCTCGCCCGCCGCGCCGAGCGGTCCCAGCCGCAGCCGGCCGTCAATCGCCACCCCGCCGCCGATGCCGGTGCCGAGGGCGAAGAAGGCCATGGTGGGACCGGCTGGCTCGGTCAAAGACCGGCCAGAGCTCCGGGCAGGATGGCCGTGGCCGTAGGTCAGCTCCCCCAGGGTTGCCATGCGCACGTCATTCAGCA
>CAZYHE010000475.1:0-4274 GCA_964647225.1 uncultured Anaerolineales bacterium | reverse complement strand
GTGACGCTGTGCGGGATCGGCCCTGGCGCGCCCGCGGGCGGCGCGGGCGTTGCGCCCGCAACCGGCGTGGCTTTGTCGCCCACCAGCTTGTGGCAAGCCGTACAGGTGGTGTTGGCACGACCGGCGTGATCGGCCGGAACCGGCTTCAGTGAGCCTGCGCCGGCGTGACACAGTTCACACTTCTCTTTGCCTTCGAGCGCGTGCGGTATCGTGCCGGCGACGCCGGTGGCTGGCTTGGCCGCGCCGGGCTGCGCCGCGCCCGGTGTGGGGGTCGGGCCGGGCTTGTGGCAGACCAGACACGACTCCTGTGGCCGCCCCTCGTGATTCGATGGCATCGGGCTGACGCCCTTCGGCCCGTGGCAGGCGAGACACTGCTCTTTGCCGACGATCTCATGCTTCATTAGCGCGCCGACCTTCGTGTTGTCCACCCCACCGATCGGGGTCGGCACCGGCGTCGGGGTCAGCGGCGAGAAGACCGGCACATTGGGCGCGGCCGGCGGCACGGTGCTGATGGCGGTGGTTTCATAGGTCGTCAGGAAGATCAGTGCGCCCACCATCACGATCGCCAGCAGGGCGGCCACGGGGAGGAAGACCCGTTCGCGACGGCGCAGCACCTCGGCCGGCGGCGCGGGGCGCAGCTTGCCGCTTTCCAGACGCTCCAACTCTTCCCCATGCTCGTGCAGCATCTGCTCGCGGGTGAGCTTCCCGGTGAACATGCTCTTGTTGAAGAGCTTGAGATGGACATGGTAGAAATGCCAGATGAAGATCGCGACGACGGCCAGGATCGCTTCCAGGCCATGCGCGGCCTTGGCCGCCGGGATCACCTGACCGGGGAAGAACTTCGCCGCCAGGATCGGGTTCCAGAGGATGAAGCCGGTCAGACCCATCACGATGCCGCCCCAGACCAAGGCCCAGTATTCGGCCTTTTCATCGAAGGCGTAGCGCGGCAGCTTGGGCCGCTCCTTTGTCAGCCCCAGGTTGTAGCGCACAACATCCAGCGCATCGGTGATGTCGCGCACCCCCGGCAGCATGCTCAACTCGACCCGCTGCACGAAGATCTTGTAGAGCAGCACGATCACGTGGTAGATGGACAGCAGCGCAAAAATGATCGCCGACGCGTGATGGATGACGCGGACGGTCTCGATACCGCCCAGCAGCTTGATGAGAAATTCAGCGATCGGGTTCCCCACGAACTTCTGTATCAGCCCCGTCAGGCCGAGGGCTGAAAAAGAGGTGAGCAGGACGATGTGCTCGATGCGCTGCACCAGCGGAAAACGAACGTAGTAGAGCTTCTCTTCGGCCATGGCTTACGCTCCCTGCGATCCTGTCGGGTGATGTCCGCGTCCCTTGATGCGGTCCACGATGCGGCGGAATGCATCGAGCAGCACAAACAGCGCCATTCCACCGAGAACCGTCGGAAGCAGGATGTAGTAGAACAAGTTGACGTAGTAAACGAGCGGGAAGTGGTCGCGGCTGGGCGGGAAGTGGCCGACCCAGCTATCAGGGAATGCCGTCGTGGCGTCCGGATGACACTTCTGGCAGGTGACCAGCAGTTTTTCCTTCGCCGCAGTTGGGGCGAGGCCTCGCATCGAGGCGATGTCATGCACGCCGTGGCAGTCAAGACACACGGCTGTGTTGCTGGGTTGATCCGGGGTCTGTCTGGCAAACAACTCGACCGTTGTGCCGTGGAAATCGGCGACATAGCTGGTGAAGACATCGGTCGAGAGGCTATATTTGCGCATCAATGCCTCGTTGCCGTGGCATTTGGCGCACAATTCCGGCGACTTCAAGCGGAACGCCGTGGTCGTGGGATCGGCCTGCTGATGCGCGCCGTGGCAATCGGTGCATGTGGGCACATCCGGGTTGCTGGTCTCCGCCAACGCCTTGCCGTGAACACTGCCCGCATACTGGTCGTAGATTTTGCTGTGACACTTCTGGCAGGTGGTGGAAATCTTCTGGCGCGGCGACTTGGCGCTGGTGATGTTGTGGCTGCCGTGACAATCGGTGCAGATGGCGGCGTTGCGGTTGCCGCCGGCCAACGCGCGCGCGTGGTTGCTATCGAGCGTGCCTTTATACGGGTCGGGATGACACGTTTGGCACTGCGTATAGCGTTCGAGTTGGAAGCTCCGCCGGTCGCCCGCAGTGACCTTCGGGTGCGGATAGCCGGATATGTTCGTGTGACAGGACACGCAAGTCTTGCCCTGTATGCCGTGGATGGACGAGTTGTAGCCGTTCGGGTCCACGTAAAGGGGCAACACTTCGCCGCTGGCAAGTTTCACGTTGAGGTCTTTGTTGCTGTGACAGCCCAGGCAGGTACCGTTGTCGCCCTGGGCCGCGTTGACGCCAGCCGTGAAAGCGAGCAGCAGCAGGACTGCCAGGCTGCCCACCAGCAGCCAACGCGGGCGCTGTCGTAACAGGGAAGCAAGAGTCATCGAAAAACACCTCTTGAAGGGAGTCGCGGGGACGCGCGCTTCGCGTCCTAAGTTACACAAGTGCAAATTATAGCAGGAATGGACCGCCTTCTATATGACAAGCATCATGCTGGCGTTCATTCAGAATTAGTCGCATTAATCACACTGCGCGCGAAGAGGCAAACGCCCACTTTAATGGGTGGCAGAGGGCTGAGGAACGGGCGCATCCAGGATTGAGGCCAATGAAGGAAAGCCATGTTCGATGCAGCGACGATGCGATGCGCCCGTTCTTTCAGTGAGCACTTTAGCCGGTAAACACGCGAAGTAGAATGACGAATGTCATATTTCGGTCAGTTAGCCCAAATCGGTCAGGCGGTCGCGCAGGCGCGCCGCGCGAGCACACAGCTCAGCCTGTTTGTCGCGCTCGCGCTGGACGACGTTGGCCGGCGCGCGCTGGGCGAACGGCCCGGCGAGCAGTTGCTCGCTGCGCGTGATCTGCCCCTCGGTCTCCTTCAGCTCGGCGGCCAGGCGGCCCCGTTCCGCGGCCAGATCCACCAGGCCGGCGAGCGGCAGATAGGTGGAGACCGTGCCGGTCACGAGCGTGATGGACTGCGCCGGCGCCTCGAGGTGCGCCGCGACGGTCAGGCGCGCCGGGTCCACCCGTGCCAGGACGCAGATCGTCTCGGCCTGGTCAAGGAGCAGCGACTGCCGCTCGCCGGCCGCGATGGCCGCGGCGATGGTCTGCCCCGGCTGCACGTTGTACTCGGAACGCGCATTGCGGATGGCCCGGATGATGTCCATGACCAGGGTCATGTCGGCCTCGGCCGCCTCGTCGCGCTGGCCCGCGGCCGGCCACGGCGCCACGATCAGGCCCGCGGGCCACGACGCGTCGCCGATGGCCCCCTTGAGATAGCCCCAGGTCTCTTCGGTCACGAAGGGGATGAAGGGGTGCAGCAGGCGGAGCGAATCATCCAGTACCTTGCTGAGCACCGCCCGCGTGCGGGCTTTCGCCGTTTCACTGCCCCGATAGAGCGCGATCTTGGCGATCTCGAGATACCAGTCGCAGAATTCGCTCCAGAAGAACTCATAGGCCAATCGGCCGGCTTCACCGTATTGGAAGGCATCCATCAGCCGCGTGCAGTCGGCCACGGTCGCGGCCAGCCGGCTGAGGAGCCAGCGATCGGGGAGGTTGGTAGATTGGCAAGTTGGTAGATTGGTAGATTGGTAAGTTGGTCGCTGGTCCCTGTCTCCTGACTCCTGATCCCTGCCCCCTGCCCCCTGATCCCCAAGCTGCGGCAGCACGAACCGCACGGCGTTCCAGATCTTGTTCGTGAAGTTGCGATTGCCTTCCACGCGTTGCAGGCTCAGGTTCATGTCATTGCCGGGGGTCGAGCCGGTGAGCAAGGTGAAGCGCAGCGCGTCGGCGCCCATCGCCGAGATGCCATCCGGATACTGCGCGCGGATGTAGTCGCTCAACTCGTCGGGCTTGGCCCCATCCAACACGGCGATGGGATCGAGCACGTTGCCGGTGGTCTTGGACATCTTCCGCCCCTGGTCGTCTCTGACCAGGCCGTGCAGGTACACCGTCTCGAACGGAATCTCGTTGGTGTACATCAATCCCTGCATGATCATGCGCGCCACCCAGAAGAAGAGGATGTCGTAGCCGGTCTCCATCACCGTCGTCGGGTAGTAGCGGCGCAGGTCGGGCGTGTCGTCGGGCCAGCCCAGGGTCGAGAAGGGCCACAGCCCCGAACTGAACCAGGTGTCGAGCACATCCTCATCCTGCTTGATGCGCGGCGAGCTGCAGTGCTCACACACGGTGGGATCTGCGCTGGGCACGGTCATGCCGCCGCAGGCCGCGCA
>CAZYHE010000474.1:0-4282 GCA_964647225.1 uncultured Anaerolineales bacterium | reverse complement strand
CGCAAACGCGAATTCCGGCTCGAAAACGAATACCACTACAACCGCGCCGGCCCGGTGCGCTGGATCGTGTCGCACGCGCTGCGTTACCCGATCTTCCCGGTCATTGCGATCGTGGCGGCGGTGCTCAACAACTACGCCTACAGCAACATCCAACTCCTGATTGGCCGCGCCTTCAATATGATCACTTCGACCGGGTGGGCGACGACGGCGTTGCTGGCGCTGGCGTTGGGGGTGGCGGGCGCGGCGTTGGCGCAGGGGATCACCGGGCTGGCGCGCAACTACGCGTTCGAGTTCCTGGCGCAAGGGGTCGAGCGAGATGCACGCGACGAGCTGTACGTCAGCCTGCTGGGCAAGAGCCAGACGTTCCACGGCCGGCAGCGCATCGGCGACATCATGGCGCGCGCCACCAACGACGTGCGCTTCGTCAATCTGCTCTTCGCGCCCGCGCTGATGCTGCTGCTCGACTCAGCGATGGCGATCATCGTGCCGCTCTTCGTCATCGCGACCCTGAACCTCCGCCTGCTCCTGGTTCCGGGCATCTTCCTGATCGTGCTTGCGATCCTCGTGTGGGACTACAATCGCCGGCTGAATCCGGTCAGCCAGGGGTTGCGAGAGCAGTTCGGCACGCTGAACGCCGGGCTGGCCGAGGCGATCTCCGGCATCGAGGTCGTCAAGGCGAATGTCCGCGAACGTTACGAGTGGGACAAGTTCACCGGCAACGCCGGGCGCTATCGCGACCTCTTCATCCAGCAAGGCCGCATCCAGGCGTTCTACCTGCCGACCCTGGCTTTCGCGATTGCTTGGGCCGCCGCGTTCCTCTACGGCGCGCTCCTCTGGCGCGCCGGCGAAATCAATGCCGGGGAGTTGATCGCCTACCTCGGGCTGGTCGGCACGCTTCGCTTTCCGACTTTTATGTCAATCTGGATCTTCAACCTGGTGCAAATGGGGGTCGCCAGCTCGCGCCGCATCCTGGAGACGATCAACACCGAGACGGAACTGGACGAGAACGTCGGCGGCCACGCCGCGCCGATCCGCGGCGAGGTGATCTTCGAGGATGTCAGCTTCTCCTATGATGAGCAGCAGACCTTCGAGGTTTCCGAAAACCCTTCGGCCAGTTCAGGGCAAGCTCTCGAAGGTCTCGCGGGCCGAACAGTGCTCAACCACATCAGCTTTCGGGCCGCGCCGGGCGAGACGATTGCCATTGTCGGGCAGACCGGCTCCGGCAAGACGACCCTCACCCAACTGATCAACCGCATCTTCGACGCCTCCCGCGGCCGGGTGCTGGTGGATGGCGTGGACGTGCGGGAGTGGAGCCTGGAATCGCTGCGCTCGCAGATCTCGACCATCGAGCAGGACCCGTTCCTCTTCTCCCGCACGTTGGCCGAGAACATTGCGTTTGGCTACGCCGGCGCTTCCCAGGAGATGATCGAGGACGCAGCCAAAGCGGCCCAGGCGCACGAGTTCATCACCTCCTTCCGCGAGGGCTATGCCACCGAGGTCGGCGAGCGGGGCGAGACGCTGTCGGGCGGGCAGCGCCAGCGCATCGCCATCGCCCGCGCCTTCCTCACCGACCCGCGCATCCTGATCCTCGACGACAGCACCAGCGCGATTGACAGCGCCACCGAAGATCAGATCCAGCGCGCCATGCGCCGCATCAGCCGCCAGCGCACCACTTTCCTGATCACCCACCGGCTCAGCCAAATCCGCTGGGCCGACCGCATCCTCGTCATCCGCCGCGGCGAGTTGGCCGACCAGGGGACGCACGAGGAGCTGATGGTGCGCAGCGCCGATTACCGGCGGATTTTCGCACGATACGACTGAACGATGAATGATGAACGATGAATGATGAATAGGCCCCATGGACAATGGTATTCATCACTCATCATTCCGCATTCATCATTCCACATTCCGCATTCGGTGAATCATGGGCTTCATCCTTGATGGCCTCGAAACCGAGGCATATGACCGCAACTACAGCGACCGCGAGCTGTTCCGCCGGCTGCTGAGCTACTTCGCGCCCCACCGCAGCAAGATCATCCTGGTTGCCGCGGCGATCTCGCTCAATTCGCTGGCGGGCGCGTCTGGGCCGGTGGTGCTGTCGCGCGGGGTAGATCTGCTGACGCAAGACAAAGGCAGCGGCCTCATCCTGCTCCTCGCCGGCCTCATCCTCTCCCTGGGCAGCCTGGCGTGGGGCTTCAACTTCATCCAGCAGTGGTTCTCGGCGCAGGTGGTCGGCAATGTGGTGCTGAAGATTCGTGAGGATGTTTTCGCCGCGACTATCCGGCACGACATGTCATTCTTCGACGAGTTCGAGTCGGGCAAGATCGTGAGCCGCATCACATCCGACACGCAGGATCTCTCCGAGGTGGTCACGCTCACCACTAACCTGCTGAGCATGATCCTCCTCGTCGTGGTGCTGTCGGTCTATCTCTTCAGCATCAGCATCCCGTTGACCCTGATCTTGTTGGCGATCGCGCCGGTGGCCGTCGGGGTTGCGCTGAGCTTTCGGCATATCGCGCGCACGGTGACGCAGCGCGCCAAGCGGGTCACGGCCAAGATCAATGCCCAGATCCAGGAATCGGTCAGCGGGATCGTCGTGGCGAAGAGCTTCCGGCAGGAGCGCGCGATCTACAACACCTTCGCGGCCAACAACCAGCAGGCGTATGGCGTGGGCCTGCGCCGCGGCATCACCTTCGACAGCATCTTCCCGATCCTCAACATCTGTTCGGGCGTGGGCGTGGCGGCGCTGGTTTACGTCGGCGGGTTGACCGCGCGGGCGGGCAGCGTCAGCCCCGGCCAGTGGTATCTGTTCATGCAGGCGGTCGGCTTCTTCTGGTGGCCGCTGATCAGCATCGCCTCCTTCTGGAGCCAGTTCCAGGATGGCCTGTCGGCCGCCGAACGCGTCTTCGCGCTGATTGACGCCGAGCCGAAGGTCGTCCAGACGGCCAGCGAATCGGTCGAGCGGCTGCAAGGGCAGATCGAATTCCGGGGCCTTCGGTTCAGCTATATCCCGACCGGGACCGAATCGCGTTCGGGCGAGATCGTTCTGCCCGCTTTCTCCCTGACGATCCATCCCCACGAGACGATCGCGCTCGTGGGTCACACCGGCGCCGGCAAAAGCAGCATTGCCAAGCTGATCAGCCGCTTCTACGAATTCCAGGAAGGCGAGCTGCGGGTGGACGGCCAGGACATCCGCAGCCTCGACCTGGCCGGATACCGCCAACAGATCGGCCTGGTGCCGCAAGAGCCGTTCCTCTTCTCCGGCACGGTGCTGGAGAACATCCGCTATGGCCTGCCCGGCGCGGACGACGGCCAGGTGTGCGCCGCCGCCGAGCGGATCGCGGGGGGCGATTGGCTGGCCGGCCTGCCGAACGGCCTGGACACGGACGTGGGCGAGCGCGGGGCCAACCTTTCGATGGGCCAACGCCAACTCGTCGCGCTGGCGCGCGTCCTGCTCAAAGACCCGGCCATCCTGATCCTGGACGAAGCCACGGCCAGCGTGGACCCCTTCACCGAGACGCAGATCCAGGAAGGGCTGGAAACGGTGATGCGCGACCGGACCGCGGTGGTCATCGCCCACCGCCTCTCGACCGTCAAGCACGCCGACCGGATCATCGTGATGGGACAAGGGCGGATCATCGAGGAAGGCACACACGCGGGGTTGCTGGCCCAGGGCGGGCACTACGCGGAGTTGTATAACGCGTATTTCCGGCATCAATCCCTTGAGTACATCGAGCTATTTCAGCGCGAACAAGGTGCGCCATCTTGAAGGTGGTATCAAATTATGGTATCATCAAGGGAACTCAACGCAAGACATCGGAAGGCTTTGGACGCGGTTTTTGAGCGTCCAGAGCGTTCAGGCATTGATTGGCGCGACATCGAAGGTTTGTTCATCGCATTGGGAGGCGAAGTGTCTGAGGGCGCAGGATCACGGGTGCGCGTGGCGTTGAACGGTGTGCGTGCTGTGTTTCATCGCCCTCACCCAGAACGAGTCACCGACAAGGGCGCGGTGAAGTCGGTGCGACGTTTCTTGCAGGCCGCAGGAGTCGAACCATGATGGAATACAAAGGATATCTGGGTAGGGTGGAATACGATGATGAGGGCAGCGTTTTCCACGGCGAGGTGATCAACCTGCGCGATGTGGTTACGTTTCAGGGCGAAACCGTGCAGGAGTTGCGCCAGGCATTCCAGGAATCTGTGGACGACTATCTGTCCTTCTGTGCTGAACGAAACGAGGAACCAGAGCGGCCCTACTCAGGCACGTTCACTGTGCGCGTCCCAC
>CAZYHE010000473.1:0-4286 GCA_964647225.1 uncultured Anaerolineales bacterium | reverse complement strand
ACGCCGGCCACTGCCACCCCGACAAAGGCTCCTTCATCCTGGAGGCGTGCGGCGACATCTTTGCCGGCGACCGCGGCGTCACACCGTACACCGATCCCCGCTGCCGCACATTGGCAGCCGAGGTCAGCCACAACCTGGCCGTGCCGACGGACTGCTTCCAGATCAACCCCGCGCCCGTCGCGACCTGCTGGCAGGGCGCCGGCGACGCACAGCGACTCGAAGCCGAAATTGACACGAGTGCCATCTGGCAGCATCACGTGCGCGTCGCCCGCCGCCGCATCCACTCCCCGCGGCCCGAGTTGATCGAAATCGTGGACGAGTTCGAGTTGGACGCCCCACGCCCCGTCGCCTTCTACCTGAACACACCCCTCCCGATCACCATGTCACCTTGCCACCCTGTCACCTTGCCCCCCTGTCACACCCTCGTCCACGGGGTGCGGGCGCGGCTGACCATCGAGGCCGGCTGGGCGGCGAGCGCCACGGCGGGGGAATACTACTGCGACTTCGCCTATCGGCCCTGGAACCGGCTGGCGCTGACCTCTGCACCGGCCACGCGGCACATGTTGAAGACGGTGTTACGATTCTCGGCTCTGGAGGGGATGACAGTGCGTGACGCTTTTCCAGATGAGGGGATGGCGGGTGCGAGGTTGGTTTGACAGGCAATCTACCTCGCGCTAGAATGGTGATACGAGGCGCCGAAATGACCTATCAAACGATCACGCTTAACGTACCGGAAACCGTCTATCAGCAGATTCGCAAAGCCGCGGAAAAAGTCCGCCGGCCGATCAACGACATCCTGGTCGAAGCCGTCACGGCCGCGGCTCCGACGCTGAGCGCGGCGAAAACAGGCTCACGCGGGGCTTTGGCGCAAATGGCCTATCTGAGTGATGCAGCCTTGTGGCAGGCGGCGCGTGCGACTTTGCTCGCCGATCAACGAGAACGCCTGGCGGCTTTGCACGTGCTACAGCAACAGCGTGCGCTGTCTCGCGCTGAACATGCCGAAGAGCAGTCGCTGCTGAACCTCTACAAGGAGACGCTCCTCGTGCGTGCTCAGGCGGCCGTCTTGCTCCAGAGTCGCGGCTACGATATTGCCGACCCCAGCCAGTTTGCCCCCCTCGAATGACATCGCGCATCTCTCCCGCATTACGCAATCGCGTCGCTGCCGCAGCGCGCTATCGCTGTGGCTATTGCCTCACTGCGGAGCGTGTGATCGGCCCTCTGCTTGAAATTGACCACATCTTGCCAGAAGCGCAAGGGGGCGCGAACGATGAAGACAATCTGTGGCTGGCCTGCCCAATGTGCAACAGCCACAAGTCAGATCGCACAACTGCTGTAGATCCCCAAACCGGAAACCGCATTCCTATCTTCAACCCCCGCAGCGAATCCTGGGTGGAACACTTTGAGTGGGACGAAACCGGCGCCATCATCCACGGCATCACGCCCACGGGACGGGCCACGGTAGCAGCCCTCAACATGAACCACCCAGATATCGTTACTGCCCGCCAGCTATGGGTCACAGCAGGCTGGCACCCGCCCATGGATTCGCTGACCTTAATCCACGGAACACGAAGGGACACTCCATGAGTCCGCAGAAAAACGAGATCATAAACGAAAACAACGCGGCCGCCACCACCCGCGCCGCGCTGACCGGCTGGCGGCGGGACGGCAACGTCTTCGACTTCGAGTGCGCGTCCGGCCAGACATTACGCCTCGACGTGCTGGCGGATGGCCTGATCCGCGTGCGGATGGCCCCTGCCGGCGTGTTCGCCGAGTCGCTGGGCGTGCGCTATGGCTTTGTGCGCGCCGATTGGCCGCCGACCGATGTCGCGGTCACGGAAGACGCGCAGGCGATCTATCTCCGCACCGCGGCGTGGACGATCCGCGTGGCGCGCGCATCGCTGCGGCTGGCGTGGCTGGATCGCGCCGGGCAGCCGATCCTCAGCGAGGCCGCGCCGGCCGAGGCTGCGCCCGGTCAGGGGCCGCGGCTGGCGTTCGACATGGCCGCCGACGAGCATTTCTACGGCTTCGGCTTCCAACGGCTGGCGCTCGACGCCCGCGGGCAACGGCTGCTGTGGGCGCGGCGCTTCCGCCACAAAGCGGCGACCGTCCCCTTCTTCATGAGCACGCGGGGGTATGGTTTCTACTCGAACAACACGTGGGAGCAGACCTTCGACTTCACCGGCGACCAGGGCTACACAATCGGGGCGGATGGCGGGCAGCTCGACTACTACGTGATCCACGGCCCTTCCTTCCGCGAGATCCTGGCCGGCTACACCGGTCTGACCGGCCGGACGATGCTCGCCCCCCGCTGGGCGCTCGGCCTGCTCTACATCTGCCGCTACTTCGAGGGGCAGGATGGCGTGGTCGAGATCGCCGACCGCTTCCGGGCAGGCGACTTCCCGTGCGATATGATCGGTCTGGAACCGGGCTGGGAGGACATCCCCTACGAGATGGCGTGGCGCTGGAGCAAGGAGCGCTTCCCCGATCCGGCCGCGCTGGTGGCCGAGTTGACGCGCCGCGGCTTCGTCCTGGAGCTGTGGGAGAGCGGCGACGCGCCGAAGAGTGATTACGCCGACCCGGATGCGCGCCGCGCCTGGTATGCGAAGCGCGTGGCCGCGTCGCTGGACATCGGCGTCAAGTTCTTCAAGCAGGACGATCCCTACCCGCGCGGCATCATCAGCGAAGAACTGCAAGCGCCGCAACTGGGTGAGCCGTTGGCGGCGGCGGGCGATCTGTGCCGGGAGGAGATGTTCAATCTCAGCAACACGCTCTACAGCGAGACCGCCGTGTCGGAATATCGGCGCCGCACTGGCGAACGGGCGCTGCTCATCTTCAACGCCTACAACTCCTCGGTCGCGTCGCACCGCTGGCCGGCGTCCTGGGCGGCCGACTACGAGGCGGGCTGCGGGATGCTCAGCGCGGGGCTGTCGGGCCACGGCATGGTCAGCTTCGACATGCGCAGCAACACCCTGGCCGGCATCCACTACGGCTACCTGGTCCCGTTCGCCATCCTCGACGCGTGGGCGTATTACCGGGAGCCGTGGCTGTGGCCGGAGCACATGCAGGAATGCCACCGCCTCTACGCCAAACTGCGCCATCGTCTCGCGCCATATCTCTACACATCGCTGTGGCAATCGAACCAGACCGGCGTCCCGATGATGCGGGCGATGGTGCTCGACTACGCCGACGATCCGAACACGGCCAACCTCACATCGCAATACATGTTGGGCGATTGGCTGCTGGTCGGGTTGCAGGAACGCGTGTATCTGCCGGAAGGTGAATGGGTGGATTTCTGGACCGGGCGGCGGATCGCGAGCGCGGGCGAGTGGGTGGATTGTCCCTTCGACGAGCCGGCCGGCGGCCCGCTGCTGGTCAAGGCCGGCGCGCTGATCCCGCTGAAGCCGGTCAGCGCCTACCTGGCGGAGGAATCGGCCGGGCTGGTGATCCTCGACGTTTTCCCCGCGGCCGGGCGTTCGACCGCGGCCCTCTACGAAGACGATGGCCGCACCCACGCCTACGAGGCCGGCGCGCACGCACTGACGGAACTGGCCTGCGAACAACCGGGAGACACGGTGCGCATCACGATCGGGCCGCGCACCGGCAACTATGCGGAGATGCCGCCCGCGCGCACCTATCTCCTGGGCGTCCACACCGCGGCCCGGCCCGCCCAGGTCTGGCGCGACGATGCGCCCCTGACCGAGCATCCCGGCCGGGCGGCGCTCCTGGACGATGGCGCGGCGCGCGGCTGGTGGTATGACGAAGCGGCGGGCGTGGCCTGGATCAAGCCGGATGCGGGCTGGCGCTTCGGCCCCGACCATCGCGGCGCGGCTGATCCCGAACGGGACACCCTGGTCTGGACGACTGAAGCCCGGCCAACCGACATGGCGTGCGAGATCGGGCTGAAACTGTCGCCCGTCGCCGACGAGCGTCCCCCGGCTGCCCCCTGGTTCCTGCCCCCTGACCCCTACCCCCTGACCCCCGACCGCCTCCGCGTCGTCGCCAACCCGCCGGAGCGGATCGCGCTCAAGTGGGGTGACTGGCTGCCGCACAAGACCAACCTGTACGTTTCTCTCTGCGCGGGGGAACGAACGGCGCGGGGGGCAACGGGGATGGTGAAGATGGAGGTGCTGGACGAGAGCGGCCGGACGATCCGCCAGGCGGAACAAGCCGCCCAGCGCGGCCGGGTCGAATTCCTGGGCGAGGAATATGTGCCGGGCGAAACGGTCTTCCGTTTCACCAGTCCGGGGCTGGAACCGTGCGAAGTGACGATCCGGCCCGCGCCGAGC
>CAZYHE010000472.1:2644-4286 GCA_964647225.1 uncultured Anaerolineales bacterium | reverse complement strand
GGCCGGGGATGGGCGGCGGCTGGCCCTGGCGGATCGCGTCCAGGTAGGCGGCGATGGATTTGCCGAAGGACGCGGTGTATTGATCCCAACGCGAGCGGCCGCGGGCGGTGCCGTACCGCTCGTGATCTTGCCGACGGGAGTCCATGATCTCCAGGTCGCCGTCGAGATCCTGCATCCGCACGCGGCCGCGCTCGAAGTTGAACGCCAGCTCGAAGAGCGGGAATTCCCATGCCAGCGCAGCCGTGCCGAGCAGCGTGCCGGTCGCGCCGCCCGCAGTCTGGAAGGTGGCGGCCAGGTCGGGCGCGGTGAGCGCGCCGGCGGTGCTGCCCGCGGAGCGCGTCACGGTGCCGGCCTGCGCGCTGACCACGGCGATGGGGCCGGCGAAGTGATGGATCAGGTCAATGCAGTGGCTCCAGCACGCGTAGTGCGTCTGCCCGACGACGCTGACGACCGATCCAAAATCGCGCTCGGCCGCGATGCGGCGGGCGAGCAGGGTGTGATCGAAGAAGCGGTAGTTGAAGATCATCGCGGTCTCGCACCCGCGGCGCGCGGCCTCGTGGATCAGCCGCCGGCCGTCCGCGAAGTCCTGCTCGGTCACTTGCTCCTGGCCGGCGCGCGCCACGAGCGGTTTTTCCAGGAACAGCCGCTTCGGATTGTGCTCCAGCACGGCCAGCGCCGCGTCGAAGCGATCCATCTCGCGCGTCAGGATGAAGACGGTGTCGGGCGCCCAGTCCATCAGCGCCGCGGGCGAATCGAAGACCTGCCCGCCGAACTTGGCGACGGCCGATTCGGCTTTGGCCGGCGTCCGGTTGAGGTAGCCGAGCGTGACGCTCGGCGCTTTGCTCAGGAAGGGCAGGTAGCTGTTCTGCGCCACCTTGCCTGCGCCGACGATGGCGACTTTCAATGGTTCCACGGACTTTCTCCTTCGCTCACCAAAAAGTTGGGCCGCCGAATGAATTCGGGGCGAAGGGGCGACCCGCCGTGATGTCGGCCTACGCCGACCGCACCCGCGTCCACCTGCGTGGACGCCCGGCGCGGACGCACCCCTTAGCCGCGATTTCAATCGCCTCAAAAATCAAGCCAGCATTACCCCAAACACACCCACTTCACCTGCGTCTCCGTGCGCAGGCCGTGCTCCACCCACGGCTCCAGAATGATCACGTCGCCCGCCTCGACCGCGTGCTCCTGGCCGGCGAGGTTAACCCACGCCTGCCCGTCGGCGATGTACCAGATCTCCTCCGCTTCGTGGCGGTGGGGCTTGAACGGGTTGTCGGGGGTGGTGATCCGCACGGCCAGATGGTGCAGGAGGTTCTGCCGGCCGGCGATGGGATAGCCCTTGCGACCCTTTTCGTCGGGGATGTCGGAATTATGGATGATCAAAGCGATGCCTCCTGGTTTCTGTTGAGTATAGTAGCCCCCGGCCTGGCTGTCAAGCGCGATTTTCAACCGTGGCTTGGACACAGATTACACGGATCGTACAGATTTTATCCGTGTTCATCCGTGGAATCTGTGTCCAACAAATCGGTAGTGTCGGGAGCCGCTGCTATCCCTCGGCCAGCACGATCACGCGATCCGCGGGGGCGAAGGTGATCGCCGCGGATTTGTCCGGGTTGACGACCACGCCATAGCTGCGCGCCTTGTC
>CAZYHE010000472.1:0-2634 GCA_964647225.1 uncultured Anaerolineales bacterium | reverse complement strand
CAAAGCCTGGTAATCTTCCCAGCGCAACACCACCCCGGTTCGCTGACCGTCTGCGCGAGTCAAGTACTCAATCGTTGAATCCGCAAGCACCTTGCCCATCCAAATGACTCCTCTGAACGCGACTGTCCACACTACACGGTTGAGTATAGTAGCCCACGGCCAGACTGTCAAGCCGTTTTGGGTTCAGTTTATCCTTCCGCCAGCACGATCACGCGATCCGCGGGGGCGAAGGTGATCGGCGCGGATTTGTCCGGGTTGACGACCACGCCATAGCTGCGCGCCTTGTCGCCGGCCGCGGCGTGCAGCCGATAGCCGAAGGCGGTTTCGCCCCGCCGCCGGGCCGCTTCGACCACGGTGTAGAAGTTGACCGCCGCGCCCTCCGCCACGTAGTCGGTCGCGGGCTTCAGGTAGATCTCCGCGCCTTCGGGATCGAAGATGTCGGCGAACACCGCGTTGAGCGCCTTGTTTTCGGATACCTGCGAGAGCATCAGGCTGACCAGCCGGTCGCTGACGATGAAGTCGTCGGCCTGGGTCACTTCGGCCAGGTTGCGGTTGCGGATGTCCAGCATTTCGCTGACGATGGAGAAGCAGTGGCCGCAGCGGTTCGCGATGTCGCGCAGGTGGAGCAGCGTCACCAGGGTGCGCGCGTCCGCCTGCTGCGCGTCGAGCGTGTCGGAGTAGCAGAGGATGATGATGTGATCGAAGGCGGGGAGGTTCAGCCCGTCGAGCGTGCGCCGGTCGGTGGTGTCGCCCGCCTGGAAGGTCACGGTCTCGTGGCGCAGCCCCGCGCAGCAGCGGCCGATCTCGGCCTCGGCGTCGGGGGCATCCGCCACCACCGTCACGCGCGAGCCGGGGGCCACATACGCGTCCAGCTCGGTGATGATCGCGGGCGCGCGCCAGTTCCAGCCCAGGATCAGGGTGCGTTCGGGGGTCGGGACGGTCGCGCCGGCCGGCCGGAGCGCGGCGGCCTGGATCGGCGGCGCGGCGTGGGTCGCCAGGCGGATCGTGTCGTCGTCTTCGGAGATGACGATCAGTTGGTCGCCCGCCGCGATGCGGGTGTCCGGCGGCGGGTTGAGCCGAGGTTTGCCGCCCGCGGGGCACAGGCCGATCACGGCCGAATCTTCGTAGGCCAGCAGCGCCTCGCCGAAGGTCTTGCCCGCCAACGCCGGCTCGGCCCGGAAGTAGATCTCATCCCCGCCGAAGTCCAGCAGCTCGGTGTAGACCGCCGAGAGGCCCGACTGCCGGCACGTCTGCGCGATGATGCGGGCGATCAGGTCGCCCACCAGCACCAGCTCGGCCTCGTCGCCGCCGACCAGCTTCGCCACCTCCATGTTCTTCGGGTCGCGGATTTCGGCGACGATGTGGTACGGTTCGGGCCGGCGGTCGGCCGCGTTGGTGATCGCCAACAGCGTCTTGATGACCGCGGCGTCCCCCGGCTCGCCGTCGGGCGCCAGGACGATGATCGAGCGTGCGGTGTGGAGGCTCGCGATCGGCAGGTCGGCCATCTCGATGGGGCTGCCCGTGCGGCAGACGATGCGCGTCCGGCCCGTGGCGCCGACCCGCTCCCGGATTTCGTCCTCCATCTCGACCTTGTCCTGCTCGCCCAGGACGACGATGCACGCGCCGCGCCGGCTCTGGTTGGCGATCACCAGTTCGGCGATGATGGGGAAGATTTGGGCCGACCAGCCGAGGATGACGGTGTGATCGCGCTCGACCACCCGCGAGCGGCCCTTGCGGAGCGCCTCGATCCGGGCCTCGATGCCGGTGGTCAGCACACCGATCAGCGCGCTGACGACGAAGATGCCGCCGATCGTGACCGCCAGCATGGCGAAAAGAAAGCCCCACGAGCCTTGATCCCCGCCCATCGTGCCGGAATCGAGGGTGCGCATGAGCGCCATCCAGACCAACTGCGGCAGGCTCGTATCTTCGGGGCCGACGCCGGTCAGCTTGACCAGCAGCGCGATGCCGACGATCAGGCCGGCCGAGACCACCGCCAGCAAGCCGATGAGCGCGCCGGTGCCTCGCGCAAACGCGTTGTCCACCACGTAGCGCACGCGATCACCGAATGGAACCTTGTGCATGGGAGACCTCCTCCTGTCGGATATGGAGGGGTATTGTACCACAGTAGGGGAACGCGGGGCGTTTGGAACGCGAAGGCGCGAAAAGCCACGAAGCACACGAAGCGCGAAGCACCGGGGCGCATGGGCCTTCGCGTCCTTCGCGCTTCGCTTTCTTCGCGTGCCTTTGTGACTTCGTGTTCCGTATATCGCCCGGCCGCGGCAAACGGCGCGTGCGGGCCGACGGCGCCGGTCACAGACCGGCGAGAAGCGACAAAACCGTTCGCCCCATCGGGGATATGCCCTTCCTCAATCAGGGCAGTCTTCCCCCAACATGGGAAATCGTTCGCCCCAATTGGGGCACGCCTCGCCCAATATGGGGGAACGCTTCCCCCATATTGGGGAATGCCTGCCCTATTTAGGGGAATGCTTCCCCCACATTGGGGAATGCTTGCCCTATTTAGGGGAACGCTTCCCCAACATTGGGGAATGCCCGCCCAATGTTGGGGAACGCTTCCCCAACATCAGTGGATCACGATTCTGGCTCACGCAAAGACGCCAAGAGCGCAAAGAACCC
>CAZYHE010000471.1:4024-4286 GCA_964647225.1 uncultured Anaerolineales bacterium | reverse complement strand
TGACGCGATGGCGCGCATGGCGCAAGACTTCAGTCTGCGTTATCCCCTGGTGGAGGGGCAAGGCGGCGTCGGCTCGGTGGACGGCCACCCGCCGGCCGCCATGCGCTACACCGAAGCGCGCCTGGCGCGCATCTCCGAGTCGCTGCTCGCCGATATCGAGAAGGAGACGGTTAACTGGACCGATAACTTCGACGGCAGCCTGCAAGAACCGGCCGTCCTGCCAAGCCTGCTCCCCAATCTGCTGCTGAACGGCAACAGCGGG
>CAZYHE010000471.1:0-4014 GCA_964647225.1 uncultured Anaerolineales bacterium | reverse complement strand
AATCTGACCGAGATCGTGGACGCCATCGCCTACCTGATTGATCGTTGGGCCGATCGCGATGATGTGACGGTTGATGAGCTGATGACCTTCATCGAGGGGCCAGATTTCCCCACCGGCGGGCAGGTGTTGGGGCGCGAAGAGATCAAGCTGGCCTACGGCACAGGCAAAGGCCGGCTGATCATGCGCGCCGTCACGCGCGTCGAAGAGATGACCAGCGGCCGCTTCCGCATCGTCGTGACGGAAATCCCGTACCAACTCAACAAAACGACCCTCCTGGAACGGATCGCCGAATTGGTGCGCGAGGGACGCATCCCCGATATCAGCGATCTGCGCGATGAATCGGATCGCAAGGGGATGCATGTGGTGATCGAGCTGAAGCGCGGCTCGGCGCCGCTCAAGGTGCTCAATCAGCTCTTCAAATACACACCGCTCCAAAGCACCTTCGGCGTCAACATGCTGGCGCTGGTCAACGGCGAGCCGCGGCTGCTGAGCCTCAAACGCGCGCTCGAACACTACGTCGAGCACCGGATCGAGGTCGTCACCCGGCGCACCGCCTTCCTGCTGCGCCAGGCGCGCGAGCGCGCCCACGTCCTGGAAGGGTTGCGCATCGCCATCGAGTTCCTGGACGAAGTCATCGCGCTCATCCGGGCGGCCGACAGCGCCGAGGACGCCAGGGGCAAGTTGGTCGCCCGCTTCGGCCTGAGCGAGCGCCAGGCGCAGGCCATCCTCGACCTGCAACTGCGCCGCCTGGCCGCGTTGGAACGCCAGAAGATCGAAGATGAGTACAACGCGCTGCTCGGCCAGATCAAACACTACGAGGAGATTCTCGCCGACCCGACGCGCGTCCTGGCGATCATCAGAGACGAGGTCGTGGCGCTGAAAGAGCGCTTTGGTGACGCCCGGCGCACGCAGATCATGGCGCAGGCCGCGGGGGACTTCTCGGAAGAAGACCTGATCCGGCAGGAGAATGTGCTGATCAGCGTGACGCAGGGCAGCTATGTCAAACGCACGCCGCTGGCCGCCTACCGCACGCAAGGCCGCGGAGGCCGCGGCGTCCAGGGGATGCAGACCAAAGCCGAGGACGAGGTCGTGGATCTCTTTGCCGCCCGCACCCTCGATCATGTCCTGTTTTTCACCAACCGGGGCCGGGTCTACGGCCAGCGCGTCTTTGCGCTGCCCGATGCCGGCCGCACCGCCAAGGGCCTGCCGATGGTCAACGTGCTGAACCTGACGCCCGATGAACGCGTCACGACGCTGCTGGTCGTCCCCGATTTCCAGCAGGCAAAGTACGTCACGTTGCTCACGCGGCAGGGCAAGATCAAGCGCGTGAAGCTGGAGGAGTTCGAGGCGGTGCGACCCAGCGGGATCATCGCGATGAATCTCGAACCGGGCGACGAGTTGGGCTGGGCGCGCGCGACCGGCGGCGATCAGGAGTTCGTCATCGTCACAGCCGGCGGCCGCGCCCTGCGCTTCGCCGAGACGGAAGTGCGCGCCATGGGCCGCACGGCCGCGGGCGTGTGGGCGATCCAACTGGGTGATGGCGATCTGGTCGCCAGCTTCGACGTGGTCGAGCCGGGGGGCGATCTGTTGGTCATCACGCAGCACGGCTACGGCAAGCGCACGCCGCTGGACGAATTCACGGCGCACAGCCGGAACACCGGCGGGCAGTGGGCGCTGGCGCACGATCGGGTCGAAGAGACCGGCAAGGTCGCCGCGGCGCACGTCGTCCAGATCAGCGACCAGATCTCGGTCATCTCATCGAACGGCATCGCCCTGCGCACCTCCGTTTCAGCCATCAGCCAGATGAGCCGGATGACGCGCGGGGTGCGCATCGTCAACCTGGATGGCGGCGATACCGTGGCCGCGATGGCCCGGCTGGCCGCGACCCTTGAAGAAGGGATGGTGAACGATGAAAAACGCAAGCCAAAAGCGCGCCAGCCACAGATAGCCGGGCCTGAACAACCCGCCGTCGGACAGGCGGAAGCGGTGCTGGAAGGCGAGAATGGAGAGGCCGCGGGCGGGTGAAGTTGGCAAACTCCCAAGCCCAAACAGGCGCGCAGCATAACTGGAGCACAGAATGGAAATGCTCACCAGGCTTGATATCCACGGGTTCAAGTCAATCCGTGACCTGACTGATCTAACTCTCGGCCCGTTGAATGTCCTAATCGGCGCCAATGGGTCAGGAAAGTCAAACCTGATTTCTTTCTTCAAAATGCTGAACTGGATGGTGGTTTCGCCGGGCGACCTCCAATTCTATGTTGGCAAGATCGGCGGCGCCAACGCGCTTCTGCATGATGGCGCTGGCGTCACACCGCAGATCAAGGCGGGGCTGACCTTCCAGACCGAAAACGGTGTCAACGAGTACAGCTTTCGCCTGTCTCATGCCGCGCCAGACACACTGATCTTCGCGGAGGAACGTTACCGCCACACCCCGAATGATTTCAGCGGAACGAGAACCTGGATTCCGCTTGGCGCGGGCCATCGTGAGGCGAATATCATTGGGAACGCCGAACGGGGCGATCGGACCGCAACCGTGCTCCTGGCAGTCATGCGGCGATGTATAACATACCAGTTTCACAACACGTCGGACACCGCCAGAATCAGGCAAAGGTGGGGCGTAGACGACAATCACTTCCTCAAAGAGGATGGCGCCAACCTGGCGCCGGTCCTACTCAGGATTCGGGAGACAAGACCTAAGTATTACGCGAGAATCACTGAGACCCTCCGGCAGATCGCGCCGTTTTTTGCCGACTTCATACTGGAGCCTTCCGGTGGCACTGTTCTGCTGCAATGGCGTGAACGCAACACCGATCTGATCTTCGGCCCACACCAGGCATCTGACGGCACGCTGCGCGCCATGGCGCTCGTCTCGCTATTACTACAACCCGAAGATGAGTTGCCGTTGGTCATGATTCTCGATGAGCCGGAGCTTGGATTGCACCCTTATGCAATTGGCGTGCTGGCAGGCTTGCTCCAAAGTGTTTCGAGGCGCTCGCAGGTCATCTTGGCTACACAATCGCTGGCGCTTCTCGATCACTTTGAACCGGAGCAGATTATCGTTGTGGATCGCCCTGATCGAGCATCCACCTTTCAGCGTCTCGACCCTGGCAAACTCCGCGATTGGCTGGCCGAGTACTCCATCGCGGAGCTTTGGGAGAAGAACGTCATCGGCGGGAGGCCTTCACGATGATCCGGCTCCACATGGTCGTCGAAGGCCAGACCGAAGAGACCTTTGTTAATCGCG
This sequence comes from uncultured Anaerolineales bacterium, assembly GCA_964647225.1. GTDB lineage: Bacteria > Chloroflexota > Anaerolineae > CG2-30-64-16 > CG2-30-64-16 > CAZYHE01. Next base: position 770 of record CAZYHE010000471.1, on the reverse strand, counting down.
TCCTGTCGCATCATCTCGGCCAATTCGATGTTTCAGTGGATGCCCGATGTGTCGAAACGAGTCGGCGGCAGGTCGAAATCCGCCGTGGGGGCCTGCGGAGATATCAGAAGGCGCGGAAGGATTTGGCGCTCTGGATGAAAGAGGATCAAAACCAAGACGCCTACTTCACGACGATGTTCGATCTCTATGCCCTTCCCGGCGATTTTCCCGACTACGACAAAGCAATGCGCAGCGCCACACCCTACGAACGTGTTGCGTTATTGGAGGCAGCTTTCAAACGTGATCTCGATCACCCGCGTTTCATCGCTTACATCCAACTCCATGAGTTCGAGGCCCTGTTGTTGACTGACCCGACCAAACTCGACTGGGAATTTCTTGAACATGACCGGGCGATTCGGAGCTTGACCCAGATGGCCGCCCAATTCGACAACCCAGAGTTGATAGATGACCATCCAGAAACCGCGCCCTCGAAGCGCATCATCCAGGCAATCCCAGAATACGAAGGCCGGAAGCCCTCGGCTGGGCCGGTGATCGCAGCGCAGATCGGGATTTCCACCATCCGGGCCAAGTGCATTCACTTCGATGGCTGGTTGAAGAGACTCGAGGCGTTGAGGCTGGATGACACCGGCGCAAATCGGGGCGCGTTTTCTACTCGATAACACGAGTTCACAAATCACGCAGCACGCATTGTGGAGCGACTTATGTCCCTCTCCTCCATCCTCCGCCGCGGCATCGGCCTCCAACTCGAGGTGCTGACCGCGCTTTCGCCC
>CAZYHE010000470.1:0-4313 GCA_964647225.1 uncultured Anaerolineales bacterium | reverse complement strand
TCAGGCCGATGCGCAACGTCAGCGGCGTCCCCGCAACCATCACGGCGAACAGGTTGCGCCCCTGCTTGTCGCTGCCAAACGGCATGGCCCATGAGGGTGGTTTCAGCGGCGCCACCGAGATGGGCCGCGCATCCTGGAGATTGACGAAGAGCGAGCCGATGACGGTCGAGAGGAGCAAGAGCGCAAACAAGACCAGGCCCACCACCAAGGACGGATTGCGCTGGCAATAGCGCACGATGCGGCCGAGGATGTCGCGCAGGCTCTCCCGTTCGGCAAAGTCTATCTTGGGCGGGCCACTCTGCACAGAAGTCGTCATATCACTCCTTCCGATAGGTGATGCGCGGATCGAGCAGCGGGTAGATCAGGTCAAGGACGAAGGTCGCCAGCCCGATCGAGACGATGACGACGAACACGATGCCCTGGACGAGATAATAGTCGGAGCCGCGGATCGCCTGGTAGAGCACCGTGCCGATCCCCGGCAGACCGAAGATCACCTCGACCAGCACCGCGCCGGCCACGATGGTGCCGAGGGCCAGCGCCAGCGCCGTCACTTGCGGCAACAGGGCGTTGCGGATGGCATAGCGGCCAAAGATCGTCCGGTCGCGCAGCCCCTTGGCCTCGGCGAAAACGACGTAATCCTCACCCTGGGTCATGATCATCAAAGAGCGCATGCCGAGCGCCCAGCCGCCCATCGAAACGAGGATGATGGAAAGCGCCGGCAGCATGAAATGCCACAGGACGTCCAAGATGAACGAGATGGAAAAGGAGGGGATCGTGCCCGTCCTGTACCCCCCGAACATCGGGAAGGCGCCGAGGAAAAAGCCAAAAATATAGACGAGGATGAGACCGAGCAAAAAATACGGAATCGCGCCGAGCATCATGAGCGGCGGCATCACGTAGTTCAGGAATTTCGGCGCGCCCGGCCACGCCATCAGCGCGCCGAGCAGGTTGCCGATGAGAAACCCCAGGAGGGTCGTAAAGAGCAGCAGCGCCGCCGACCAGGGGATCGCTTCCGCCATCATGTCCACGACTTTGCGGGGATAGTTGGCAATGGAGTAATTGAAGTCGAAGCGCGACATATCGGAAAGGTAGATCAGGTACTGCCGCCAGAGGGGCTTGTCGAGGCCGAACTTGCTTTCGTACTCCTTGACCATCTGCTCCAGGCCAACTTGCACCGATCCGCTGAGCGCCGACTGCGACACCAGCTTTTGGCGGATCGGGTTCTGCCCACTCACCCGAGGCAGGAGGAAATTGAAGGTCGCCGCAGCCCAGACGACCGCCAAAAAGATAAGAAACCGTCGCACGATATAGCCAACACTCACTGCTGCCTCCTGTCCTGCCCAGCCAAATCCAGACCTGTGTAGTTTAGAGTTGAAACATCACCAGAGACCGGGGCGTGTCCCGCCGATGTGTGTTGCGGCTGGCAGCGGCTCCCATGTGTGAGCCGCTGCCAGGGCCTTACGCTTGAGCTAGCGGGCCGTCGCCGCCCATAGATGGGTTTAGGCGGATGGCTTGACGTTGTGCAACACCAGCGGGAAGGTGAGGTGCCATTGCGCTGAGTTGGTGTAGGGATTCTTCTCGTCGGGCATGCCGGTCCAGAATTCAGTCGTCCAGGGCAGACGGTGGAAGCCGTGGGTCAATTGGATGTCCGGCAGTTCGGGCAGCCAGATCTCCATCGCCTTGCGCCAGATCTCGACGAGCTTCTTGGTATCGGTTGGCAGGGTCACATACGCCTCATCGGCGAGTTTGTCGAACGCGGGATTCTTCCAGCGCGAGAAATTCACAGCATGGCCGCCGGGGATCGCCTCGGAGGTGCTCTGATAGAGCGCGAGGGTCTCCTGCGGCTCACGGCAGCTTCCACCATGGCCGAAGAGGGCGCCGGTGAATTTGCCGACCGAGAAGTCATTGAACATGCTTGGCGGCTCGGAGTAGCCGGAATCAATCCCACTGCGCTTCAGCATCTCGACGACCACCGGCCCGACGCTGGTGAAGTCGAAGAAACTGATGAGGTCGAGCTTGACCGGTTGGCCCTTCTCGTCCATCCACATGCCCTTCGCATCCTTCTTCCAGCCCTTCGCGGTGAGCAGCGCGTCCCCCTTCGCCGGGTTGTACTCCAGCGTGTCGTACTTCTTGAGCAGATCGGCCACTGCATCGAAGTACGGCTTCAGGGGCGGGTAGTCGGGCAGCGGCAGCGGGGTCACCTTGGAGGCGCCGGACCACGCGATATCCACGACCTTCTGCCGATCCAGGTAGTAGCTCAGTGCCCAGCGGACGTTCTTGTCGCTCCAGGGCGCGGCCTCGCAGTTGACGTACATCGAGTGCGGCCACCAGTCCACGTAGCCGTAAGGCGGCTTAGTGCCCGTCCACGAGGCGGCCTTCGGGTTGCCCTTGACGACCGTCGGCCAGCTCGAAGGCTGGATGCCGGTGGTGAAGTCCACTTCGTTCTTGATGATCTGCTGCACGAGTTGCTGTTCGCCCAGGTCGGGCAGCAGGATGAAGCGCTGCATCTGCGGGAGCGGCGCAACGCCGGCCTTGACGCCCCACCAATCGTCGGCGCGGTCGAGGATCTTCTGCTGCGGCGAGGAATGCACCACGCGCCACGGGCTGGTCGTCACCGGCCACCCCTTGGCGATGTCAAAGTGGTTGAACGTGGAGACGTCCTTGCCCGCGAAGATATGCTTCGGGAGCATGTAGACGCCGATATCGAAGTGATAGGTCAGGAGCCAGAAGAAGCGCGGCGCGGGCACCGTCAGTGTAACTTTGGTAGTGAGCGGATCAACCGTGACCGCCTTGTCCATGACCTGGGCGACGTTCGCGCCCCACCGAATCTTGGCGCCATACTCCTTGCACGCATTGAGCGTGAAGGTTACGTCGTCGGCGGTGAAGTCCTTGCCGTCGCTCCACTTGATGCCCGGCCGGACCTTGATGGTCAGCTCCTTGAAGTCGGCAGAGTACTTATAGCTCTCGGCAAGCCACAGATACTCCTTGTCGCCAAAGGCGCTGTAGAAGGCCAGAGGTTCGTACACCACACCGACGGCGTACTGGTGATTGGCGACAGGCACGAAGGGGTTCCATTGATCCCATTCGACGAACTTGTGCTCTGGACCGCTGCGGACGGCGATGAAGGTCTTGTTGCGCGGGATATTCTTCAAGCCGCCGGCGACGGTAGCGCCTTCGGCGGGGGCCGCGGGGGCGGCCGGTTGAGCAGCAGTGGGCGCCGCGGCTGGCGCCTTTTCAGCGGCTGGGGCCGCCGGCGCGGCCGGGGGCGCCGCAACAGGGGTGCAACCTGCCAGCAACGGTGAGGCCGCCGCTGCCAGTCCCAATGCCTCTGCGAGCTGGATGAACTCGCGCCTTGTGACCTTACGAGTGTTCGATGAGTCTGCCACTGGATCTCTCCTTTGTGCCAATGACTTATGTGGGGGGTACTGCCTGTTTCGCTAGCTCAGATGGTAGTGTAGCACTGCACAGCGGGGTTTGTCAAGTGTCATATCTTGCAAAAAAAGCCCAGGTTCACGCTACCGCACACCACCCAAAGCGTCGAGTTGACCGGTCGGCCCACGCAAGGTATACTTGTACTACTCATCGAAGGGGAGGCGATTATGACTCCGCCGCTTTTGTTGCTCCTGCTGGGCCTGCTCTACATCCTGGTCTTCGGCGGGCTGATGTTCCTGCGCCAGGAAGGGATTTCGGCGCGCTTTGCCATCGAGGCCTGTGTGATCGTCGCCATCGTCGCGGGCGCGGCCCAGGCAGCCGGGTTCGTGATGAATCCGGCGATCTTCATCATCCTGTTGCACAGCATCACGATGCGCGCCCGGCTATTGGTGGATCTGGGCAACATGCTGGCGCAACGCACAGAGTTGGCCGCCGCGGCGCGCGCCTATGCGCTGGCCGAGCGCCTGTGGCCCGATGACGCCGGGCGTCTGATCGTGCGGATGAACCAGGGGGTGCTGGCCCTGCAGCGCGGCCAGCCCGACGATGCGATCGCCACCCTGCGCCAGGTGTTGACCGAGGCGGCGGGCGGCTATCTGGGGCCAAAACATGAGTCGGCCTGTCATTACAATCTGGCGGTCGCATACCTGAAAAAGGGGCTGGAGGCCCAGGCCACGCTCGAATTCAACGCCGTCCTGGACACCTGGCCCGCATCCGAGTATGCGCGCTATGCCAGCATCGCCCTGGAGCGGCGGCGCAAGGCCGGGGCCGGCGATTCGGCCGCCGGTCAGCAGTAATCGCACATCACGACTTACGGTCAGGGAGGTGACATGCGCATCGCAATCATGGGCGCGGGCGGGGTCGGGGGCTATTTCGGCGGGCTG
>CAZYHE010000469.1:0-4330 GCA_964647225.1 uncultured Anaerolineales bacterium | reverse complement strand
CGGCGCATGGCTTGGGTTCGTGCCCCGCCCAGCCGCCCCAGACGATGAGTGCTTTCTTCATGGTATGTTTTCTTCTTTCATGTGAGATGGGTTGAAACTATGAATCCAACTCCCCATGCCGCAGCCCCAACGGCAGCGCCGCGGGCTGGGGGACACCGCTGGTGATCGCGATGTGCTTGCCGGCGACCGACGCGTCGTCGAACGCCTGCATCACGTCGAGCACGTGGTAGGCGAGCGCGCCGCTGGCGCGATGCGGCCGGCCGGTGGTGAGCGCGTAGGCCATGTCGGCCACGCCGATGCTGCGGCTGTTCTCCACGTAGGGGAACATCAGCGGGATCTCGCTCCAGTCCTGCGCGCCGGCCCGCCGCACCTTCACCGAGCCGCCGAAGGTGTTGGGATCGGGCACGGAGAGGGAACCTGCGCTGCCGTAGATTTCGATGCGCGGCAGGTTGGCCGACCAGACATCGAAGCTGGTGATGATCGTGCCGACCGCGCCGGAGGTGAAGTCCATCACGCCCGCGACGTGGGTGGTGGCTTCGACCGTGATGTGTTTGCCTTTCTTCGGCGCGCTGCCGATGATCCGCTCCGGGAAGGTGATGCGTGCCGAGCCGGTGACGCGGCTGATCGGCCCCATCAGGTTGACCAGCGCGGTCAGGTAGTAGGGCCCCATGTCGAGCATCGGCCCGCCGCCGACTTCGTAGTAGAACTCCGGGTCGGGATGCCAGCCCTCGTGGCCGTGGCAGGTCATGAAGGCCGTGGCCGCGACCGGGTAGCCGATCCAGCCGTCGTCAATCAGCTTGCGGCAGGTCTGGATGCCCGCGCCGAAGAAGGTGTCGGGCGCGCAGCCGACGAGGACGCCCTTCTCCTTTGCGGCGGCGATCACCTTCGCGCCGTCCTTGCGATCCACCGCCAGCGGCTTCTCGCAGTGGACGTTCTTGCCCGCGGCGATGGCCGCCAGGTTGACCGCCGTGTGCGCCTTGGGCGTGGTCAGGTTGATGACGATTTTGATGTCCCCGTTCGCCAGCAGCTCCTCGACAGTGCAGGCGGTGGGGATATTGAACTCGGCAGCCCGGTTCTGGGCACGGCTCATGTCAAGATCGGAGACCGCGACCAGATCCAGGATGTCGAACATGCGGCAGCCCTTGATGTACGCCGGGCTGATGTTGCCGCAACCGATGATACCGACGGGAATTTTTGCGACCATGTGATAGCTCCTTGAAATTTGTGACAGGGTGACAGGGTGACGGGGTGACAAGGCGACAAGGTGACGCGCTTCGTCTTCGGTCATTCGTCGTTCGTCATTCGTCAAACAAGCTCCTCCCAGGTCTGATACACCTGATAGACATTCTCCGGCCGGCCGCCCGGCCCGAACTCGCACTGCGCAATGCAGCCGCCGTCGCGCCAGAGCGCGTCCTTCACGCGGCGGACGGCGCGATCAATCTCGGCCGGCGTGCCGGCGGGCAGCAGGTGTTGGCGATCCATCTCGCCCCAGAAGGTGATCTTCCCGGCGTAGCGACGGCCCAGCTCCTCGATATCCATCGTGAAGAGCTGGCAGTTCAGTGCATCCAGCCCCAACTCCACCAGATCGCCGATGATGGGGGTGATGAAACCGTCGGAGTGCATGAAGATCTTCTTGCCGTGGCGGTGCGCGATGTCAATGTAGTCTTTGTAGAGCGGCTTGAAGAGCTTGCGCCACATGGCCGGTGAGATCAGCAGCGCGCGCTGCGCGCCCCAGTCATCCATGAAGGTCAGCGCGTCTACCTCGGTCTGCACCCAAATCTCCAGCTCCTGCATGTAGAACTCGTGCAGCCGGGCGAGGAACACCAGCATTTCCGGCCGGGCTTCCCCCAGATCGGTGTAGAGGTTGGCGGAGTTGCGATAGAATTGGAGCCGCTCGAACGGTCGGGGGCACGTGCCGGCGATGATGAACTTGTCGGAACTGCGGCAAAACGCGTTGACCGCAGCCACGTCCACGGTGAGCAGTTCATCGGGGAAGCGAACTTCGCTCACTCGCTCCCAATCCGGCAGCGCCGGCTCCTGCACCTCGCCGTGGACGCCGGCCTGCACATTCACAAAAACGCAGCCCCACTCATCCAGGAAGGTCCCGATCACGTAAGGATCACCCTGCTTTTTCGGCTGGACCCGCAGGCACGACGGCGCGCCGACGATGTCGTCCGGGAAGCGGCGCTGGATCTCGGCCAGCTTCTCCGGGTGGTTGTTCTTGGCCCACGGCAACGTCCACAACTGCCGCGGCACCCGTTCTGGCGAGCGAAATTCTAGCGTCTTCTTTACAAGTTCACGCGAGGTCATCCGTTCCTCCACGGGCGACTGAGCGACTTCGCTGATTCGCTCAGTCGTTCTCCAACAGCTCCAGCGTCGCGCCCAGCTTTTCGACGCCATCCACATAGGCGTAGCGGCCGCCTTTGTATTCACCCTTCTGCACGAGCGGGATCCCCTGGCCGTCGAGTAGCGCCAGCTTTTCGCCCATCCCCTGGATGCGGAACGCGATGTGGTGCAGGCTGTCACCATGCTGATCGAGCTGGTCGCCCCAGGTGCTCGGCCGATCAATCGGTTCGATCAACTCCAGCGAGACCTGTGGGCCGAGCTTGAAGAAGGCCAATTTGGCGCGGGCGAAGGTGGGTTGGCCCTTGTATTGGGCCTGGGATTCTTCCTGCGGCCCGGTGATCCGTATTTCGGGCACGGGCACGCCCAGCAATTCGGCCCAGGCGCGGGCTTTGGCTTCGATGTCGCCGGTGATGATCGCGACTTGTGTGATGAGATCGGTGCCCAAGAGTGGTTCTGACATGGCTTCCTCCGTCAGGCGATGCATCCACATGGTATCTCACGGATAGAAAGGAACACGGATACTTCCTGCGGCCAGCTTCGGAAGCCATCGGTGTTCCCTTCTATCCGTGGGCAATGATGTTGATCCTGCTGAAGCCTACACCCATTCTGCCAAGAACTCTCTGACAGCCGTCATGTATGCCCCAAATTGCTCGCGACGAATGTTGTGCCCGGCGCCCGCGATATGCACGACGCGGCCTTTGGGCAGCAGCCGGGCCGCCTCGGCGGCGGTCTCCGGCGCGACAATCGCGCCTTCGGCCACATCCGCGGTGATGAGCAGCGCGGGACAGGTGATGCGCGGCGCGGTCTCACGCCAGGGGATGCGCATCGAAGTGATGTATTGCGTCACCTCCGGGCTGACTTGCTGCTTCGCCACGATCCAGTCGGTGAACTCCTCGTCGGCCCATTTCGGCTGTTCGCGCTTCCGCTGCGCGATCAGCTCCGGCCCCTTCATGGCTTTCCGGTTGAGGATGTCCTGCCGCCACTCGGCCGCCCGTGCAGCCTGTTCCTGGGGCGTGCCCTCGTCCGAGCCGGCGCGCCAGGGCGGGTCTTCGAGGATCACGCCGCCCACCAGGTCGGGGTAGCGCGCGGCGACGGTCGCGGACACGCCCGCGCCCATCGAGTGGCCGATCAAGATCGGTCGCTCCAGCCCCAGCCCGCGGATCAGCCCGGCCACGTCCGCAGCGTGATCCTGCGGCGCGTAGCCGGTCGGCGGCTGGTCCGACAGCCCGTGCCCGCGCGCGTCGGGCAGGATCATGTCATATTCGCCGGCCAGCGCGTTCACCACGCGCGGCCAGCAGAGGCCAGAGTCGGTGATGCCGTGCAGCAGGACGAGCGTTGGCCAGGGCCGCGTCGCGGTCTTCTCGGTGCGGTAGTAGTGGATGCGGATGCCGTTGGTGATGATGTCGGCGGAAGACAGTTGGGACATGATTGGCTCCTGTGGGGGTTAGGGTGTGGAACACGAAGCCGCGAAGATGACGAAGAACACGAAGCGCGAAGATCGCGAAGGGTCATCTCGCGGCGAATACCTTCGTGCTCCGTGTCCTTCGCGTGGCTTCGCGTCTTCGCGTTCCAAACATCCGAGTGCATCTCAATACTCGCGCGCCGCCTCGTACAGCGCGAGGATATTCTCCACCGGCGAGACCGCCTGGAGGTTGTGGCACGGCGCGACGATGAAGCCGGTGCGGTCGGGCGCGAGTTCGGCCAGCAGGCGGCGCACCTCGGCGCGCACGTCGGCCGGCGTGCCCCAGGGCAGTGTGATCTGGTTGTCCACGCCGCTGTGGAAACAGAGCCGGTCGCCGTATTCTGCTTTGAGCGCCTTCAAATCCCAATCGCCGCAGCGCCACTGGATCGGGTTCAGGATCTCGATCCCCATCTCGACCAGTCGCGGCAACAGCTTCCGGCAGTCGCCGTCGTCGTGATGGAACACGGTGATGCCGTAGGCCTTCGCCAGGTCAATCCCGCGCTGGACTCCCGCGCGGTAGAA
>CAZYHE010000468.1:0-4332 GCA_964647225.1 uncultured Anaerolineales bacterium | reverse complement strand
CGCCATCACCGCGCCGAAATGCCCTGTCTTCCCCTTCTCTGCCCGATACGAATAGAACTCATCCACCCGGCAGGCGGTGCATAGCCCGGCGACCTCGATCTGGCGCACGCCGGCTTCGGCCAGCCAGCGGCGGTTCGCCGCCCACAGGTCGAAGTGGCGGCGCGCCTTGCCCGCCGGCGCGGGGAGCAGATCCTCTGGCCGGTCGAACGCCGCGCGCACCGCGTCGGTCACGTCGTCGCCCACTTCGTAGCAGCAGGGGCCGATGCTCGGCCCGATGCCCGCCACCAGATCGGCCGGCCGGCTGCCGTATTCCTGGCCCAGGGCCGCCACGGCCGCCGCGGCCGCGCCCTGCACGGTACCGCGCCAGCCGCTGTGGATCACCGCGGCCGCGCGGCGCACCGGATCGTAGATCAGCACCGGGGTGCAGTCGGCGTAACGCAGCAGGAGCGGCACGCCGGGCTGGTCGGTGATGAACACGTCGAAGCCGGTGTAGACCTGGCCGCGGTCGGCCTGCTCGATGCGGCGCACGTTGGCCGTGTGCCGCTGGTTGGGGCTGACCAGATCATCGCGGCGCAGGTTCAGCGCCGCGCACGTCCGCACCAGGTTCTCGCCGACCGCCTGGGGATCGTCCCCCGTGCCGGTCGTCAGGTTGAGCGCGCTGTAGCGCCCGGTGCTGACCCCGCCGTGGCGGGTGGTGACCGCGTGGATCAGTTCGCTGAAGCCGTCCAGCGACTCGAAGGTGTAGTAGGCAACGCCGTTAGGTTGGTGTCGGTTCATGGGTGTTGGTCGGTTGGTAGATTGGTAGATTGGTAGGTTGGGAGATTGGTGTTGGTAGACACGGAGACAAGGAAAACAGGAGACGAGGTTGTTGTGTTCTGACCCCTGACTCCTGACTCCTGGCTTCTGACCTCTGGCCCCTGGACGTGGCAGACGCCACATGTTGCGCAGTGTACTGCGCCGGGCGGGCAGCGATGCCCCAGCCGCTCGTCGTGTGAGAGCCGCTGCTCGTAGCGATAGAAGTTCGACCGGACGCCGCTCTCGACGATATCCCACGGCTGCGCGCTGCCGGGGACGCGCGCGGCGGTGAATTCGGCGGCGGTCAGGCCGTGGCGCGCCAGCGCATCGTGGAAGCCGCGCAGCGTGAGCTTCTCCGTCTCGAATAAAACCGGCGCCAGCCGGCGGTCGCCGCGCGCCAGCACCGCTTGCACCTCAGCCCACTGCGGCGAATCCGCGTCCACCGTGATGTTGTGCCGGGCCAGGCTGCGTTTCAGCGCACTCTGCCGCGCTTGCAGTGTTTTGACCGGCGCCATCGCCTCCCACTGGAAGGGGGTGTGCGGCTTCGGCACGTAGGGCGTGGCGTTGATCGCGATGTTGCGCCGGAAGATCGCCTTTGCCTTCAGGGTCAAATCCACGATGCCCTGGATATCGTCGTCTGTCTCGGTCGGGTGGCCGACCATGAAATAGAGTTTCAGCCCCGGAAATTTCAACGCCTGGGCCAACTCGACCGCAGCCAGCAGGTCGGCCTCGGTCTGGCTCTTGCTGATGACGCGCCGCAGGCGTTCGGAACCGGCCTCCGGTGCGATGGTCAACGTCTGCGCGCCACTCGCGGCCAATGCCTTCACCAACGGCACGCTGATCGGGTCGGTGCGCATCGAGCTGACGCTGATCCGCGCGCCCAGCGCGTGCAACTCGGTCGCCAGCTCGTCAATCTGCGAGTGGTCGGAAACGGCCGCCGAGACCAGCCCGATGCCGGGCGCGCGTTCACCCGTTGCCCCGCCGTGCGCGTAGAGTGGCAGCTTGCGATCCAGCCCGGCGCGTGCCCAATCCAGGATGCGGTCGAGCGGCTGTTCGCGGGGCGGGCGGTAGACATAACCGGCCAGGCAGAAGCGACAGCCCCGGCCGCAGCCGCGCGCGATCTCGATCAGGTGCATCTGGCCGAACTCGGTGTCGGGCGTGTAGAGGCACGACACCGGCTCGAGCCGGCTCATGTCGGCGGCCCACAGGCGCTCGATCGTCCGCGCCGCGCCATCCCGCGTGGGGGTGAAGCGCGCCGGCACGTAGAGGCCCGGCAGCCGATCCAGCGCGTCCAGGAGCGCCTCCCGGTCGTGGATGCCGTCGCGCAGGAGCGGGATCAGCCGGGGCAGCAGTTCCTCCGCTTCGCCGATCACGATAGCGTCGAAGATGGACGCCAGCAGTTCCGGGTTGGCCGAGATGCCCGGCCCGCCCGCGATCAGCAGGGGCCGATCTGACTCCGTTATCCCGGCCTGGCGCAGCATCGAGACGATGTGGAAATAATCCATCTCGAAGGAGATGGTGAACGCCCACACATCGAATTCGACCACGGGCGTCTGCGATTCCAGCGTCACGAGGGGGCCAGAGTCTGGTTGTCCATCCTCCCAGAAGACGCGTTCGCACACCACGTCCGGCTCGGCGTTGAACGTGCGATAGAGGATCTGCAACGCCAGGCTCGACATGCCGGTATAGTAGCGGTTCGGGTAGGCCAGCGCAACGGTGAGCTTGCCGCCATGGTCTTTGTGGATCGTGCCCGTTTCACGATCCAGGATCGCCCGCGCCGCGGCGGTTTGTTTCCAAGTCACCAATTTCCCCAATCACCCATCTACCAATTTACCAACGTACCAACTTACCAACGTACCAATCTACCAACTCACGGCAGCCCATGGCTCACGTTCTGCAATTGGACCCGCCAGTCCGTGGGCAGCCAGCCCCAATCATCCAGCACCGTCGCTACAATTCCACCGGCCTCGCGCGCGGTATACCAAAGCCGCAGCGGCCAGGCGATGCGATCCACCTGCGTCGAGGTCGGGCTGCCGACCGCAGTCACACCTGTGCGCTGAAGCAGCCAGCGCGCGCGAAAGATGTGGAGCGGGTGGCTGACCACGATGGCCGTGCGCCAACCATGCGCCGCCATCACCTGGCTGGCGGCCTGCGCATCTTCGGCGGTGTTCGTCGTGCCATCCCCCAGGAAGATGCGCGCCGCGGGCACGCCCTCCTGGATCGCCAGCCGCCGGCACACGGCCGCCGCCGACAGACGCTCGTTCTTGAACCCGCCCGTGCAGATGATATTGGGCGCATAACCGGCGCGCCAGACATCCACGGCATGGGCCACGCGGCTCGCCAGGTCGGGGCCGGGGCTGCCGTCCCCCGCCACCCGCGCGCCGAGCACCACGATCACATCCGCAGGGGTCGCGGCATCCAGCCGGCCGGCGCGGTCAATCTGCCAGATGAGCACGCCCAGGCCCAAGCATGCGATCAGGATCAGGCCGCCCAGCCCATAGCCAACGACACGCGCTACCCGTCTCACGGGCAGGGATTATAACACGGACAGGGGCGAAGGCGAAAAGGCCACCGGCTATTGGAATTCGGGAGGGGCTGTTGATCCTGGAATAGGTCGGGGCCGCAGAAGCGTTGATGGACTTGAACCTGGAAATCGAAGGTAATGTGGTTGCCCTTGATGTCACACGGCTCGACCCAGGTCTGCATGTTGTAGGGCGCGGCGTCGGCGGGCAACTTCGTACCGAAGAATGAAGCGCACCCAATTGTGTAATCGGGTGCGCTTCAGGGGAGCGGATCAAGCGGGTTCTTGGCTCAATACCGGATATTCACCGGCATCCCGATGTAGGCTACATTGTAGAGTTTCAGGGCGGCGGCGTCCTGCAAGACGATGCAGCCGAACGAAATCGGGGTGCCGATCTTGTTGCCCCAATCCTTGATGCCCGTCTTGGCGTCGTAGGGCAGGCCGTGGATCCCGTTTTCCGAGCCGCCGGAATAGTAGATGCCAAGCCAATACGGCATCCAGAAGTTCCAACGCGAACCGTAAGCTCTGGCGAGCTTCGTCTGCACCCTGAAGCTGCCGATGCGCGTCCCATAGCCGCTCCGCCCGGTGGAACACGCCCAGGTATTGGTTAATGCACCGTCCTGGAAGAGATAACAGCGCTGTCGGGAGACACTGACAACAAACCCCGTGCCGCCGGCCGGGACCGGCACCGGGGGCGGGGCGGGAGCCGCGGGTTGGGCGGCCGGCTTCGCCGCGCTGGTCGCCTGCCCGCCCGGTATCACCAGCACCTGGCCCGTGCGGATCAGGTCGGGATTCTTGATGCCGTTGGCCTGGATGATCGCCTGCGTCGAAACACCCGTGGCGGCCGCGATCTTCGCGAGGGTATCGCCGGGTTTGACGGTGTAGGAACCCTGATCATTGGACGCCGCGGCCGGCCACGGCGTGAACAACACACAAAGCAGGAACAGCCCAACAAGAGCGCGTATGGGACGCATGATTGCCTCCGTGAAAAGTTCATTTGGCTCTTTGGGCGTGGC
>CAZYHE010000467.1:0-4367 GCA_964647225.1 uncultured Anaerolineales bacterium | reverse complement strand
CGCGCCAATGCGCCCGTTCCGCCCGATCCGGGAAGCGCGGCAGCAGGGTGGCGGTGTCCGGCACGCTGACCTTGTCGCCGGGGGCCAGGTCGGCCTTGTTGGGCCGTTCGACCAGCGGCTTCGGCGGCAGCGCGTAGACGCCGATCTCGTCGCCCGGCCGGGCGTAGCGGCTCTGGATATAAACCAGCCCCAGGATCACCCCGTCCACATCCACCGCCGCGCTCGTCACGTAGCCGATGGCCTGCCCCTTCTTGCTGATGACCGGGTCGCCGGTCTTGGGCATCCGCACCCCGCGCTCGTTCATGCGGAAGCGGGCGACCTGCATGGTTCGCGCGCGCGCCTGTTCGATGTACGCCGTCCGGCCGATGAAGTAGGGCTTGTGCAGCTTGACATAGCCCGCAAAGCCCGCGCCGGCCGGGGAGATGTCGAAGTGCCCGGCCAATTCGTGACCGTAGAGCGGCAGCCCGGCCTCGGTGCGTGTCGAGTCGCGGGCGGCCAGCCCGGTCGGCTGCAGGCCAAACGGCTGGCCCGCTTCCAGCAGCGTCTCCCAGAACGCCACCGCCCGGTCAGGATGCACGAAGATTTCGTAGCCGATCTCTTCGCCCGTGTAGCCCGTGCGTGCGATGATGAGATCGAACCCGGCAAGCGCGCATTCGATCAGCCCAGTCTTGCGCACGCGGCCCAAGCGATCCTGGAGCCGCGTGTCGTCGGTCAGGCTTTGCAGGATGGGCAGGCTGGCCGGGCCTTGGAGCGCCAGGTCCACCCGCATGTCTGGCCCGGCCGCCGGGTCTTTCAGATTGCGGAGCGTGGCCGGCCGCAGCACGCGCAGATCGGGCCGGCCCCGGTCGAGCAGCACTTCGCCGTTGTTCACGGCGTTCAGCCAGGCCCAATCCTTGTCGGCGTTGGACGCGTTGACCACGATCTGGAACAAGTCGCGGCCGCGGCGATAGACGAGCAGATCGTCAATCACCTTGCCATCGGGATCGAGCAGGTAGCTGTAGAAACTCTCGCCGGGCGCGTACCAGCGGGGATAGTTCGTGCAGACCAGATCGAGGAACTCGATGGCGTGCGGGCCGCTGGCCTCGAAGACCCCCATGTGCGCCACATCGAACAGCCCGGCCGCTTTGCGCACCGCGTTGTGTTCATCGAGCACCCCCGTGTACCAGACTGGCATCTCCCAGCCCGCGAAGGGGACGATGTGCCGAGTGTGCGCTTTGTGCCAGTCGTAGAGCGGGGTGCGTTGGTAGATTGGTAGATGGGTAGATTGGGAATTGGTAGATGGGTAGATTGGTGGGTTGGTGGGTTGAGCGGCGCGCTGGGCGGCGAAGATGTGTTGGCCGACGAAGTAGGGCTTGCGCAGCTCGAAGCGCGCCGGTGACGCGGTGCGGAGCAACTCAGCCCCGGTCGGACGGGGGGCATCGGCGGCATAGGTCGGCAGGCCCGACCGGGCGCGCATTTCGGTCAGCGTGGCGGCGCTCGCCGGGGTCGCGCCGGCCGCGACCAGCAGGTCGTAGATGCTCTGCGCCTGGCCGGCCGGGACAACGATCTCGACATGGTTGGCCGCGGTGAACGCCTGGACGCCGGGCAGCCTTTCCACCGCGGCCAGGTAGCGGGCGGCCTGCGGGCCGTGCAACGCCAGCGCAACGCACGCCCGCGTGCGGGCGTCTGTGTGGGCCGGATCCGAGATGTCTTCGACGACCAGCGGCCCCTCGACTTTGGCGAGGATGTCGCTGCGGTCGAAGAGGGTATAGCCATCCCCCAGGCCGCGCAGCCAGGCGGTGACGCGACCATGATTGGCCGGCTGGGTGCGCAGCAGGAACGCGGTCTGTCCTTCGTCCGCTTGCGGCAGGCGCATGACGAAGACATCGTCCAGCACGCGGCCGTCGGGGTCGAGGATGAAGCCGGGGCCGACCGCGCCGGGGGCCAGCGCGGCGACATCGTTGGTGACGATCTGTTGCAGGCCGGGTTCGGCGCGCTCGCCGGAGACCAGCAGCAGGCCGCAGTGGGTCACGTCCAGCAGCACGGCGCCCTCGTGGGCGGCCGTCAGCTCCGCCTCCAGGCCGGGGCCAGACGCCTGAACAAGTTCGGCACTCCGCGGACTCGAATCCGGGAGTCCCCGACTTGTCGGGGATGTGTCCAACTGGGTGTAGTGCGGATACCCCGTGCCCCGATCATCGGTCTCGGCCGCGCCGCGCGCGGCCAACGCCGCGACCTCCGCCTTGGCCTCCTCGAAAATGTCCAGCTCGATCTTCCCCCGCGGCAGCTCGCCGGAAAGCCCTTGATAGCTGAACGGGTGGATGCTGGTCACGATCTTGTGGATCAACCCGGCCACCTGATCTATCTCGGCCGGGCCGAAGCCGCGCTGGGTGAGCCAGGGCGTGCCCAGGCGGATGCCCATGCCGAGGCCCGTCTGCGTGTCGCCGGGGATCGTGTTCTTGTTGGCGACGATGCCGGCGAGATCGAGGATGCGGACGGCCGGTTCCCCGCGTAGGGGCGGGGTCTCCCCGCTCGGTCGGGAAGTTGGGCGGGGAGACCCCGCCCCTACCGAATTCAGATCCAACATGCAGAAATGCGTGTCGGTGCCGCCGTAGGCCAGGCCCAGGCCACGCTTCGTCAGCCCCGCGGCCAGCGCGGCCGCGTTCTTCTTGATGCCCCACATCAGCAGCTTGAATTGCTCGGACGCGGCGATCTTGAACGCCACGGCCATCGCCGCGAATTTTTGGGTGTGCGGGCCGCCCTGTTCGCCCGGAAAGACCGCCAGGTCAATCCGCTTCGCCAGCTCTTCGTCCGTGGTCATGATGATCGCGCCGCGCGGGCCGCGCAGCGTCTTGTGCGTGGTGCAGGTGATCACATCCGCGATGCCGATCGGGGAGGGGAACGCGCCGGCCGCGGCCATCCCCGCCGGGTGGCTGATGTCGGCCAGCAGCAACGCGCCGGCTTCGTGGGCGATCTCCGCGAACGCCTGCCAGTCGGGCGCCCAGGTGTATGACGTGAACCCCGCGATCAGCATCTTGGGGCGGTGGCGCCGGGCCAGGTCGCGGATTTGGTCGTAATCCAGCTTGCCGGTAGTCGGGCTGACGCCGTAGCTGACGACATGGTAACGCTTGCCGGAGAAGTTGAACGCGCTGCCGTGCGTCAGGTGGCCGCCCTGGTACAAGTCCATGCCCATGACGGTGTCGCCGGCCTCGACCACCGCGTCGTAAGCCGCCAGGTTGGCCGCCGCGCCGGAGAGGGGCTGGACATTGACATAAATATCCTTGTCCGAAACCCGTGCGTTGGCGAAGAGCATCGCCGCGCGGCGTTGCGCCAGCGTTTCGACGAAATGCACGTAATCCACGCCCTTGTAGAAGCGCCGGTCGGCGTAGCGCCGGTAATAGGCGAGCTGGTGATCGAAGTCGAGGAGCGTCTCTTCGTCGTCGCGCGTCATCCGCAGCGGGGGATAGCCCTCGGCGTAGACGTTGTTGAAGACCGAGCCGAGCGCCTGGCGCACCGCCTTCGGCGCCATGGACTCGGAGGGGATCATGATGAGCTTGCGGACCTGGCGTTCTTCCTCGAAGCCGATGATGGCGTCAATGTCGGGGTCAACCAGGCCGAGGTCGGCGCCGAGGAAGGTATTCCAGTAGTGGGTGTTGGGCATGGTCGGATCACTCCTGCGTGATGGGATGGGTACACCTGTGCGGTGTCAAGCGAGGTTGGCGAAGCGTGATCGCGTCCGGCAGGTGAACCCGGCTCCAGTCCTTGACGATGTGAATGGAACAACGCCATTCTAGCATCGAATCATTCATCTGGCAACCGCGTCGAAGGCGGTTGTTCCGTCATGAGATTGCCGTCGCGCCCGTTCTTCCCACAATCTCCGTCACCACATCATCCACATCATGCTCCGGCGCCACCCGGCGGAACGTCAGCCAGCCGCAGTTGCATCGCGCGCACCGACGCGGGGGAGTGTCCCTGGTAGTGGTTGTTGAAGTAGCCGTGTACCGTCACCCCGGCCTTCAGATACCCCTTGATCTGCGCGGCCCAGCGGTCGAGCTGCACGTCCCGGTTGATGCGCACGTGCGAGAAATCATCGTCGGGGATGTCCTCGCGGCGGCCCAGCCAGCGGATGTAGACGAACGGCGCGGTCACTTCGTCCAGGGCCGGCATCCACGCGTGCTGGACGAGGCATAACGCGACGGCGTGTTTCTGGAGCAGGCCGAGCAGCTTCGGCAGCGCGTCCTGGCCCAGCCACGACTTGTGGCGCACCTCCAGCACATAGCGCGGGCCGGCCGGCAACTGCGGCAGGAATGTGGTCAGGGCGTCCAGCCCACCCACGCCCCAGGATGGCGGCATCTGCAAGAGCAGCGGGCCGAGCTTCTGTTCGAGGTTCA
>CAZYHE010000466.1:0-4379 GCA_964647225.1 uncultured Anaerolineales bacterium | reverse complement strand
TACCTCTGGTCCAGCACCGGCGGTGAAGAGGCCGGCGTGGTCTTCAACATGACCTATGCCAAGAACCCGGAGTTGACCGCGATGTGGACGCAGTTGGACTTCCGCAAAGCAGTCTCCTACGCCATCAACCGTAAAGAGATCCAGGAATCCATCTTCCTGGGCACGGGTGAGCCACGCCATGGTATCATCAAGAAGGGCAGCCCGTGGTATCCTGGCGACGAGATCGCCTTCAAGTACACCGAGTTCAAGCCGGATGAGGCCAACAAGCTGCTGGATGCGCTAGGCTATACCAAGCGCGACGCCGAAGGCTACCGCTTGCTGCCCAGCGGCAAGCGCGTCGGCTTCGAGCTTTCGGCCGTCCCCGCACTGGGCGCCTACGTGGACGTCGCCAACATGATCGTCCCGCAGTTGAAGAAGGTCGGCATCTGGGTGGACCTCCAGGTGCGCGAGCGTGACCTGCACTTCCAGATGCGGCAGGCCAACGAGCTGCAGGCCGAGGTGTGGAACCAGGACTCGGCGGGCACGATGTTCAGCGGCTCGACCAAGTTCGACATCCGCCTGCCGCTCTACGGCAACCTGACCTACGGCCCGCTGTGGAAGGACTGGTACGACAGCAACGGCGCCAAGGGCGTGGAACCGCCGCAGTATTGGAAGGATATCGTCAAGCTGCAGGATGAAGCCAAGGCGGCCAATCCGACGCGCCAGGCCGAAATCGCCAAGCAGATCTTCACGCTCTGGGTGGACAATCTTACGGACATCGGCACCGTCGGCCTGATCGCCATGGATCAGGGCGGCGCGGTGGTCAACAAGAACCTGACGAACGTGCCCCAGAATCTGACCAAGGACTGGGCGTTGCGCACCCCCGGCAACGGCAAGCCTGAGATTTGGTTCTTCACGAAGTAGAAGTATCGAGTTGGGGGTATTGGCGGCGGCTTTGCCGCCGCCAATACCCCCAATGGAGTCATTATGCTCAGATACATCGTCCAACGTCTGCTATTGCTGCCGTTTTTGATCTTGATCTTCTCGATCATCGTCTTTGCGCTGGTGCAAGCGCCGCCCGGCGACTTCCTCACCAGCTATATCGCGACGTTGGCCGGCACAGGCTCATCCATGGATCAGGCCACGGTTGACGCGCTCAAGATGCAGTTCGGGGTGGACCAGCCATTCATCGTTCAATATGGCCGGTGGGTAGATGGTCTGCTGCATGGCGATCTGGGCCGGTCGCTGGAGTACCAACGCGCCAACGCGGAATTGATCGGTGATCGCCTGGTTCTGACGATCGCCCTGGCGCTATTCGCCTTTGTCATCACCTGGGCGATCGCGATCCCGGCGGGCATCTATTCGGCAACCCATCAGAATTCGCTCCTCGATTACCTGCTCACGATCTTCAACTACGTCGGCGTCGCCACGCCTAACTTCATGCTGGCGCTGGTCTTGATGTGGTTCGCGTTCAGCAGCCTGGGCATCAGTATCACCGGTCTTTTCTCACCCGACTACGTGCAGGCGCCCTGGAGCTGGGATCGGCTTGTGGATCTGGCGAAGCACATTTGGGTGCCCGCCATCGTGCTGGGTGTCGCAGGTACGGCGCGGCTGACGCGCGTGATGCGGGCCAACTTGCTGGACGAGCTTAATAAGCAGTACGTCATCACCGGTCGCGCCAAAGGCATGTCGGAGTGGCGGCTCGTGATGAAATATCCGGTGCGCCTGGCGTTCAACCCCTTGATCAGCACCATCGGCTGGTATCTGCCGCAACTCTTCTCCGGCAGCCTCATCGTCGCCACCGTCATGAACCTGCCCAACATCGGCCCACTGCTGTTGCGGTCGTTGCAGCAGCAGGATATGTACCTGGCCGGCAGCATTCTGCTGATCTACTGCCTGTTGACGATCATCGGCACGCTGATCTCGGACATCCTCTTGGCGGTGGCTGATCCGCGTATTCGCATGGAGGGAGGCAACTGAAATGAGTGAAGCGCTCCCCGTAGCCTCCACGGTCGAGTTGGCGCCGAAATCCAAAGCCGAGGATCGCGTTTCGGTTGCCCCCAACTGGAAACTCGTCTGGTGGCGGTTCCGCAAGAACCGCCTGGCGGTTGCCAGCGCCCTCGTGCTGATCCTTTTCTATATGGTCGTCCTGGTCCCGGACTTTTTTGCCACCCAGGATCCGGAGGCCACTTCAGCCAAATCGGGCTTCATCCCGCCTCAGCGGCCTGCGCTGGTGACCAACGGCCGGCTGGCGCTATCCGTGCCATCCATCGTCGGCGCCCGCAACAAGGTGACCCTGCGGATGGAGTGGACCACTGATCCTGAGCATCGGATCCCCGTCGCGCTCTTCACGCGGGGATTCAAGTACAAAGCGCTGGGCCTTTTTGAGACGGACCTGCACCTGTTGGGTACGGCGGACCCCAACGCGCAAGAGGGTATCTATCTGCTGGGCACGGACGGCCTGGGACGTGACCAATGGTCGCGTCTGATGTTTGGCACACGCACCTCGATGACGGTGGGCCTGGTGGCCGTGCTCTTGAGCGTGGTGCTGGGCGTGCTCCTGGGCGGCGTTTCCGGCTACTTCGGCGGGATTGCCGATCTGATCATCCAGCGGGTCATCGAGATCCTCCAGTCGCTGCCGACCATCCCCATCTGGCTGGCCATGACCGCCGCACTGCCCCGCGACTGGGCGCCGACGCGCGTCTTCTTCGCCATTACCATCATCCTCGCCTTCATCGGCTGGACCACATTGGGCCGCGAAGTGCGCGGCCGCTTCCTCTCGTTGCGCGAGGAGGATTTCGTGCTTGCCGCCGAGTTGTCGGGCGCCAGCCGCTTCCGCATCATCACGCGCCACATGGTTCCGGCGTTCATGAGCCACATCATCGCCACCAGCACACTTGCGATCCCCGTGATGATTATCAACGAGTCGTCGCTGAGCTTCCTGGGCCTGGGCATCCGCCCACCGGCCATCAGTTGGGGCGTGCTGCTCCAGGAGGCCCAGAACATCCAGACAGTCGCGCAGGCCCCCTGGCTGATGATGTCCGGCCTGGCCGTGATCATCGCGGTGCTGGCGTTCAACCTGGTCGGCGATGGCTTGCGCGATGCGGCGGATCCGTACAGCCATTGAGGGCGGTAGGTTGGTAGATTGGGGATTGGGCCGCGGCCACAAACGGGTGAGGCTCTCACATGGATAATAGTGCAAATCCACTCCTTTCGATACGCGATCTCAAAGTACACTTTCACCTCGACGAGGGCATCGTTCGGGCGGTGGACGGGATTTCGCTCGACGTCTACCCCGGCCAGGTGTTCGGTATCGTGGGGGAGAGCGGCTGCGGCAAGAGCGTGACGATGAAGGCGCTGCTGCGTATCGTCGAACCGCCGGGCCGGATCGTGTCGGGCGAGATGCTGCTGCACCGCACCCGCAAAGATGGCACGGCTGAAACAGTTGATCTGGCGCAACTGAACCCCAAGGGCCAGGAAATGCGCGAGGTGCGGGGCGGCGAAATCGCCCTGATCCCGCAAGAGCCGATGGCCGCCTTCAGTCCTGTGCATACGATCGGCAATCAAATCATTGAAACGATCCGGTTGCATCGCGACGTGAATGAGCGCGCGGCGCGCAAGATTGCCCTGCAGCAGCTTCGGAACGTCGGCGTTCCCTCGCCGGAGCAGCGGCTGGATGAGTTCTCGTGGCAGCTCAGCGGCGGGCTACGCCAACGCGCGATGATCGCCATGGCGCTCTCGTGCAACCCGCTCATCCTGATCGCCGACGAGCCGACCACCGCGGTGGACGTGACGACCCAGGCACAGGTGCTGCGCCTGCTGCGCCGGCTGCAGGAGGAGCGCAACTCCGCCATCATCTTCATCACCCACGACCTCGGCGTCATCGCGCAGATGGCCGACTACGTCACGGTGATGTACCTGGGCCTGGTGATGGAACAGGGGCCGGTGGACCAGATTTTCCACGCCCCCAAGCATCCCTACACGCGGGCGTTGTTGGAGTCCATTCCCAGCATCCATACTGAGCCGCGCATTGACCTGCCTACCATCAGCGGCTCGATCCCCCATCCGTTCAACCGTCCGGCGGGCTGTTCCTTCCACCCGCGCTGCACGGAGTTCATGGCCGGCGTCTGCGATCAGCAAACCCCGGCGCTGATACCGGTGGGCGAGAAGCAGTTGGTGAGTTGCTTCTTGTACCATCCCTAATCCCGCCCGGAGCCGCTCATGTCCACCCAACCTACACCCGCGCCGTTGCTCGAGGTGCGCAATCTCAAAAAATACTTCCCGATCCGTAAAGGCTTCCTGCGCAAGACGGTCGGCTATGTCCGGGCCGTTGACGACATCAATTTCTTCATCAACGAAGGCGAGACGTTGGGGCTGGTGGGAGAGAGCGGCTGCGGCAA
>CAZYHE010000465.1:0-4380 GCA_964647225.1 uncultured Anaerolineales bacterium | reverse complement strand
TTGGCCGGCCACGCCGGTCTTCTCGTCGCTCTTGCTGCGACCTCTGCGGGCCGACCTGGCGGCGCGGCTGCGGGAACTGGAGGCTGGGCTATCACCGGAGCGCTTCGCCGCGGCTACCGAGCGCGGGCGCAATCGCTCGATCGAAGATGTGGCGGCGGCGATCGCCGCCGAGCAGGCCCGACCCGGTCAGGAATCGGATCCCGTCGGCCGCGCTTTCTGAGCAAGGCTTTGACAGGATGAACAGGATTCACAGGATCATCTCGTCGTTGTAATCCTGTTCGTCCTGTAAATCCTGTCTGCTCTGGCTTGACCGGGCTACGGGAAGACCTTCTCCAGCTCGATCTCATCCCGGATCGGAATCCCATCGTTGCCGACCAGGGGGATCTCCGGCTTGAGCGTCCGGCTGGCGGCCACGGCGTCGCGATGGAGCGCGGCCAGGACGAAGCCGCGTTTCTGATAGAAGCGCAGCGCGTGGGTGTTGTCGTTGGTGGCGATCAGCCACAGCGCGCTGAACAAAGCTGAAGAATGGGACGCGGACATCCATTGCCTTTCTGGTTTTGTCCGCGTCCTCCGCGTCGTCTGCGTAGTCCGCGTCCCGTTCTTACGCCAGCGGCAACCGCACCGGCTGGCCCGTCTCGGCCGAGCGGTAGCCGGCGAGCGCGATCTCCATCGCTTTGTAGCCGTCGTAGCCGGTGACGCTCGGCTGGCGGCCTTCCCGGATCGCAGCCACGAACTCTGCCACCATCGCGCCATCCGAGTCGGACCCCCAGAAGAGGTTCTGCGCCTTCCCCGCGTGCTCGCCGTGCGCGATGACGTTCTGCCGGAACGCGTCCACCTTGACCACCCCCCGCTCGCCGATCAGATCGAGCGTCACCCCGCCCCAGGTCTGGCTGACCAGCGGCCGGCTCCAACTGCAATCGAGGCTGGCGAACGTCCCGTCGGCGAAGGTCATCAGGAGCAGCCCGCCGGTGTCCACCGCCACGGTGTCGGCGTGGATGATGCGGTTGCCCTGCGCGTACACCTCGACCACCTCTTGCCCCAGGAACCAGCGCAACAGGTCGGCCACATGGACGGTGTGATCCATCATCGCGCCGCCGCCCGCCAGCGTCTTGTCCACGAACCACGGTCGGCTCCGGCCGGGCATCGTGCCCTGGTTGGTCGTGTTGCAGGTGTAGACCTGGCCCAGCCCGCCCTTGTCCAGCAGCGCCTTGACCTCGCGGATCGGCGCGTTGAAGCGCACCGGGAACGCGGTCATCAGGATCACGCCGGCGCGCTGGCACGCGTCGAGCATCGCCTGGCCGTCGGCAATGGTGGTCGCCAGCGGCTTCTCGCACAGGACGTGGACGCCCGCCGCGGCCGCCAGTTCGGTCAGCGGCCGGTGCCGGGCATTTTCCGCGCAGATCATCACGCCGTCGGGTTTGTCGGCCAGCAGCGCGTCGTAGGAGGGATAGAAGCGCGTGCCGTGGCGTCGGGCGAACTCCGCGCCGCGGGCCGCGTCGTCATCGGCGATGCCGAGCAGCTCGACACCGGGCAGCCCGGCGACGCAGCGGACGTAGGACTCGGCGTGCATGTGCGCAAAGCTGAAGATGCCGATCTTCATTGGGTCGCCTCCTCATGCGCCACCGGCGCGATCTCGACCGGCCGGCCGGTCTGCGCCGATTCGATGGCGGCCAGCGCGATCTGGATCGCGGCCAGGCCATCGGTCGCGTTCACCCGCACCGGCGCATCCGCGACGATCGCCTGGTAGAACGCCTTGATTTCGGTGACGTATTGGCTCTCCAACAGCGGGTTGGACGGGAGCGGCACTTCGGGGACGGTCTGATCGGCCGGCTTGTGGCGCAGGAATTTGGTCGGCGCGGAGGTTTCCGCATCGAAGGTCAGCAATCCCTCAGACCCGGCGATCTCGAACGCGGTGGCGAAGGCGGGCGGATAGGCCCACGAGCCTTCGACGTGCGTGAGCGCGCCGCTGGCGTGGGTCAGGATCGCCAGGGCGTGATCCACCCCGGCCTGGGGCCGCGTCACGCTAACCGCTTTGGCGTAGACGCGCGTCACCTCGCCGGCCACCCAGCGGGCGAAGTCGAAGTCATGCACCATCAGGTCGAGGATCAGCCCGCCCGACCGGGCGGGGTCAATGAACCAGTTGTCCACGCTGAGGCGGGGCTGCGAGACGCAGCGCGAGAAGCGGAGCATGGCCGGCTGGCCGATCATGCCGCCATCCACGGCGCGCTTGGCCCGGTCATATTCCGGGAAGAAGCGGACGACCTGGCCGACCAGCAGCTTGACCCCGGCCGCCCGGCACGCGGCGATCATCTCGCGGCCCTGGGCCAACGTACGCGCCAGCGGCTTCTCGCAGACCACGTGCTTGCCCGCCCGCGCCGCGGCCATCACGATCTCGTAGTGGACATCGGTCGGCGTGGTGCAACTCACGGCATCCACGTCGGCCAGCAGCGCGTCCAGGCTGTCATAAGCCCGGCCGCCGTACAACTCCGCATACCGCTCGGCCCGCTCCGGCCGGATGTCCCGGTAGCCGACCACCGTGGCCGGCGTCGTTTGCCACGCGGTCGTATGGATCCGGCCCATCCCGCCCGCGCCGACAATGCCGACACGCAGGGAATCGTTGATTCCTGGCATAGTTGCGCTCCTTTATACGTGCTTGTTTGGGTTGTCCGTTGCCAGTCCCTCGGCACCGGCCGCGTTGGTTAATCGGTCGTCGGCAGATAGGAAGACCAGTGAGGGCTGGCCTTCCATCAAGAGAAATTCCTGGGCACTCAGAGCTGAAGCGAGATGCGTCGCATCATAGGCGCGCAGCGGATGGCGCTTCAGAAGGGAGCAGGACAGATCAACAACCTCGACCGTGGGGGGCATGATCTGATAGTCGTGGAGGCAATCGCTGCGAAAAGCATTCTCGGCTGACGTGAACTCTATGGCTGTCAACGAGCCTTCGCGTACCCGGCGCGTAAACGCGCTGGTCACTTCGACGATGGTCATGCGCGAGGTGAATAATAGGTCAGACTGAGGCGGAGCAAGCAGCGAGCGCATCCAAACGCTACCCGGTTCATTTAAATAGCGTTTGACCAGAGCACTGGCATCCAGGTAGTAGGCGCTCACGCGTATTCCTCCCGATCCTCCATGATGATCTCCGAGAGGGGCTTGCCTTGGCTTAGCTTTTCGGCCAGCCGCGCGCGAGCTTCCGGCGACACGGCGGGTGGCTCAGACCAGGGCAGATCTTCGATCAGGCCCGCAGCCTTCATCTTGCGGATCACTTGGTCACACCGCGGGGTGGCTTCAGATGACCTGGGGCGGATAACCACTGTGCCGGAATGCTTCTCGATCTCCACTTCTCGAACATTGCCCCACGCCGCGATAAGGGAACGCGGAACGAGCACGCCACGAGGAGTCACCTTAGCGGCGACTACTGTCATCTCATCCTTCCTTTCAGCGATCGTTCGCTGTGATCTTCCCCGGCCGCAACCGCCGCGCGGCCGCTTCCAGGCAGCCCAGGTAGCCACGGTGATCGAGATACTCGATCAGCTTGAGTATTTTGCCGGTCTTGCCCTCGCCGCCCACCATCTCCAGGTTGACCTGCAAGTTTACGCCGCGCTCCGTGAGATCCTGCTGCACCTCCGCACATAGCTCATCGAGACCTTCGATGCTGAAGTGATTCACGAGCGCGGTGCGCAAGGCGCGGCGATCCAGGGTCGCGTTCGGGCAGGGTTGGCCGGGCGGTGTTGGAATTATCGGTGCAAGCGGTTCAGATTGCACCGGCGCTGGGGCGAGAGGGTTCAGCCAGGCAGCGATCTGCTTCTCGATCCCGGTCGGGAACGGCACGCCATCCTCGACCCCCGCGTAGAGGATGCACATCTGCGGCGTGGCGGTGAAGATCTGATCGTACTTGTTCACCCAGATGACCAGGTGTTTGCGCAACGCTTCGAGCGCCGGTAAGCTGGCGAGCAGGTCGGGATGCTCGTCCAGGATGCGCAGGGTGTCGCGGTTGCGCGCCTGCAACGTGCCTTGGGTGACGCCGCGGATTTGCTGGAACTCGAACCGCTCCTCTGCGTTCATCCGGTCGTAGTAGCGGAAAAAGAACTTCTCGTACGACAGACGCTCGGTGATCCCCAGCCGGCCGCGCAGCCCCTGGGCCAGCAGGTTGCGCCGCCGCGACTGCACGGCGAAGGCGCTTGCGGTATCTTCCAGGTTGCGCAGGATGCGCCGCAACAGCGCGGCCGCCTCAGTTGATCCTCTGACCAGCCCTTCGACAGGCTCAGGGGGCGGTTTGGCCTGCGGGGTGCGCGCCCTGAGCTGGCCGAAGGGTGGCGTTTTGGTCGGCCCTTCGACCAGCCCTTCGACCAGCCCTTCGACCAGCCCTTCGACCAGCCCTTC
>CAZYHE010000464.1:2059-4389 GCA_964647225.1 uncultured Anaerolineales bacterium | reverse complement strand
CGAAGCCGTGGCAAGCCAACGTGCCCACGAGCGGCCCGAAGTGCTGGTAGATCGCCTCCTGGGAATAGGCGCCCGGTTCGCCCTGGTAGGCCACGATCATCTTCGTGCTGGGCGTCACGACCGGCGCAGGCGCCGGGGCCGGTGGCTCAACGGGCACGGCGGTCCCGGCCGGCATCGCGATGATGCCGCTGTCGGGGGCCAGGTCGGGCCGCAGCGCGGCCGCCTCGCGCAGATAGCCATGTTGGATCGCTTCGATCGGGCGGTCGGTATTCCAATGAATCAGGACGCGGATGCAGCGGGGGAGGGAACCGGGGACGGGGATCTCGACGGTGTCGAGCAGCGGGACCTCGGTCCAGCCGAGTTGCCGGGCGGCCCGCGCCGGGAAGGTCGCGTTCAGGTCGGGCGTGACCGAAAAGAGGATACTGGCGATGTCGGCGGGGCGCAACTCGTTGGCAGCCGTCAGCCAGCGGAGCAGCTCCTCGGTGGCGTCGAAGATGGCGATCTCGGTGTTGTCGGCCGCGGTCGTGGCGCCGCGGATACCTCGGACGGGCATAGTTCTCCTCCTGGATGAGATTAACAAAAAGAGCGTGGATGCTCGCTTGGCGAGAGATCCACGCTCCGGTTCGCTGCTTTGACGATTTCAGGGAGGGCTTCAGGCCGCCTGTCCCTCCCCCGGCACGCGTGCTTCTCTCCGAAAGCTCGGATAATAGTAGCTGCTAAACGAGAAGCTGCGCTCAGGGTTGCGGTCGGTATTCATTAGCCTATCCTGACAGGGATATTACCACTGGTCTGCGCGGTTTGTCAAATGCGGAGAAGCGATTGGATGTCACAGCAGATTTTCGGATTGACAAACAGTAGGACTTGCAGTATAGTGTAGTTGGCATCACATGCTTGATGCCGCTTATCGCATGTCCCGCTGCATCTTCCCTCCCCCAAGACCAGCCGGACACGCACGTTCATCGCGAAGTTGGCGCGCGGCCAACCTATCATATCGCGCGCCCCAGTAGCCGCTTGGAGGAGGTTCCCATGTCCCATCGCACACCGTCGTGGATACAGCTTCTCGTGGTCTTGTGCCTGTTTGCGCAAGGCACATTGCCGATTTTTGCCCCCCCCCCCTGCGTTCGCTGATAGCGCGATGTCTTTCGGCGCGCTAAGCCGTGCCACAACGGCGCGACCTGCGAACGCCTTGACGGTTCCCGTGAACCAGCCGCCCACCCCCATTCAACCATCGGCGGAACCGGTCGCACCGATTCCGCCCGTCGAAATGCGCTTGCCCGCGGGCGTCTACACTGTGCAATTGGCGCCTGGCACGAATGAGGCGCGCTTTACGAGCCTGCCCATCAGTCTGCGTAGCGTTGATGCGCGCCCGACGGCTTTGGCGGCCCGCCTGGAGGCGTTGTCGCCCGAGGTGGCCGCCCAGCTCTCGCCGGCCGGGATCGCCTTCACCCTGGCCGTAAGCAGGACGGCGGCGGCGCCAGCGGGAACCGCGCTGTACCTGATGCTCGACTACGACCAGCTCAATCTGCCAACTTACGGCGCCAGCTTTCGCGAACGTTTGACGCTGTATCGGGGCCTGGATTGCCAGGAGAGTAGCGCGGCGGTGACCTGCCGGGTCTTCCTGCCACTGCCGAGCGTGAACGATAGCGTCCAGGGCCGGCTCACGGTTGACCTGGCGGAAGCGGCGCGGTTGGCCCAACAGCAGACCGCCGCAGACCAAGCGTCGCCGGCCGCCAAGCAGGACCAGCTTGCGCCGGCGACGCCCGGCGCAGCCGATGGCTCTGGGACAAGCATGCGCCCGCCAGTACGATCTACCTCCCCATGATCGTGGCCGGCGCAGCCCCGGCCGGCGGGGCAGAGGACAAGGGCATCTACATCCTGGCAGCCTCCTCTAGCGGCGACCAGGGCGACTTCGCCGCCACGCCGTTCGACAGCAGCAGCGACTACCAACTTTCGCTCGCCGTGGGGGCCATGCAGACCAGTTACGTCGTGCCGCTGCCGCCCGCGGCCGGCGGCCTGGCCCCTGATGTCACGCTGCGCTACGACAGCGGCAGCGTGGATGGCATGACCTTGAACAAAAACAACCAACCGGGCTGGGCCGGCATCGGCTGGAACTACGAGCCGGGCGCGATCACGCGCCGGCTCAAGACGTGCGGGCTGACGCAGGCGCCGGGCGACCTGTGCCTGACCGGCGACAACTACACCATCGCCCTGAACGGCGTCGCCGCGCCCCTGGTCAAGGACGCCAGCGGGCTGTACCATCCCCAGAATGACCCGCTATGGAAAGTGCAAAAGCTGACGGACGCGGCGACCGGCCATCCCGATACCCACAA
>CAZYHE010000464.1:0-1959 GCA_964647225.1 uncultured Anaerolineales bacterium | reverse complement strand
CGCAACGGCCTGTTCCGCTATCCCTACGTGCGGGCCGGCAACGTGGCGCGCATCGAGTACGGCCGCCGCGCTGGTTCGGCGACTGTGCCCACCCAGGCAGTGTTCAACACGGCCGAACGCTGCGAGGGTGCGTGCGCTTGGCCGGCTGACTATCCCGACACCCCCGGCGATCTGAGCTGCGGCGCCACGGGCACATGCACCAAGAACAAGCCGACCTTCTGGAGCCGCCTGCGCCTGGACACGATCCAGCCGCAGTATTGGGACACCGCGACCAGCCAATGGGTCACGGTGGCGCAATATGCGTTGAGCCAGGAATTCGTCAAACCGGCGAACGATCCCAACGGCGCCCAGAACGAACCCAAGCTGTGGCTGAACCGCATCACCCAGAAAAGCGCGGACGGCACGAGCGCGCTGCCCCCCGTGCAATACGGCTACGTCCTGAAGCAGAACCGCCGCGACAACGGCTCGGCCTGCACGCCGTCCTACTGCGCCGGCAATTCCTCACTGACCATGCCGCGGCTCGATAAGATCAGCGATCCGCTGGGCGGCGAGACGACCTTCGTCTACGGCCAATCGCACCAATGCCCCATCGTGTCGGGCGGCTTCGTGCGCTTCCCCTATGACTGCTTCGTGACCTGGAACCCGGCGGTGAGCGGCTTCTCGATCTTCAACAAATGGAAGATCATGAGCGTGACGGCCGGCGACAGCTTCTCGGGCAACCCGCCGCAGACCACCACCTACAGCTACAGCACGCCGATCAATCATTACGACGACGACCCGGTGACGCCCAGCAGCCAAAAGAGCTGGGGCGACTTCCGCGGCAGCGAGGTGGTCACCGAGACCGACGCCAGCGGGGCCAAGACCGAGCACCGCTTCTATCGCGGCATGAACGGCGACTACTCGTCGTCGGGCACGCTGAACATCACCCTGAGCGACGGCAGCACGCGGGTGGACGAGAACTGGCTGCGTGGCCGGGAGGTCGAGACGCGGCGGCTCAAGGCGGACAACACCCCGTTGACGCGCAGCGTGAGCTGGCCCACCTGGACGTTGACCGCCGGCAGCGGCAAGACGGGGGCATACTTCGTGGGCACGCAGGCGGCCGAGCAGACCACTTACGGTTCGACCAACAAGACCACCCGCACCGAGACGACCTACGACAGCTACGGCAACGTGCTGCGCCAGGTATTGAAAGGCGACCTCGCCACGCCGGACGACGATCGCCACATCCTGCGCGGGTTCACGGTCAACACCGGCGCCTACATCGTTGATACGCCGCAGTGGGAGAAGCTCTACGCCGGCGCGGGCGAGCCGGTCTGCACGACCTACGCCAGCACGGACGTGCCCAAGGCCATCTCCGCCAGCGGCACGCCGACAGTGCTCTCCACCCTCACCGTGCCCGACAGCGGCCTGATCACCGACGTCAACGTGCTGGGGCTGAACGGCACGCACACCTATATTGACGATCTGATCTTCACCCTGATCAGCCCGACCAATGCGCAGACCATCCTGATGAACCGGGCCTGCACCAGCCAGGATAACTTCAACATCAGCTTCGACGACGAATCGGCCAACGCGGCCGGCACATGGCCCTGCCCGCCCACCAACGGCGGGACCTACCGACCGGACGGCAGCCTGGCGGCCTTCGACGGCGGCCCCATGCCGGGCACGTGGACGCTGCAGGTGCAGGACGTCTACACCAACGACGGCGGCAGCCTGAACGGCTGGCAGTTGCAGATCTGTCGCACGCCGCCGGCCGGGGATCCGTTGGCCTTCACCGAATACGCTTACGACGGGCAGGCGGTCGGCGCCGCGCCGCTCAAGGGCAATCAGACGCTCACGCGCGCTTACAGCCAGGTGACGCCCGCCGCAGCCTACGTGGATACCGTCACCGGCTACGACGCCTACGGCCGGCCGACGACCATCACCGACCCGAACGGCCGCACCACGACCACGGCGTAC
>CAZYHE010000463.1:0-4389 GCA_964647225.1 uncultured Anaerolineales bacterium | reverse complement strand
CGGTTCAGGGCGATGACCTCGACCGGCGGCTTCGTCGCCGCGACCGCGCCCGCGAGCTTGTGCTGCCAGGGAAGCACCTGCGCCGGCGTCGGAACATCGGCCGCGTTCGAGGCGGTTGCGATGGTCATACCCCCTCCCGAACGATCACTTCATCCGCGCCGCCGCCTCCGCCTCGAACACCTCTTCCAGCGCGCGCAGCTCGGCGCTCTTCAGATACTCGCCCTTCCCCGTGCCGCGCAGCCACTTCTTGAGGTTCTTCGGTTCGACGACGGGCACGACCGGCTCGGTGATCTGGAGTTGGGCGCGCGGGTCAATGAAGACGATGACGGGCTGCACCGCCGCGGAAAACTCCGGCAGTTTGGTCTTGATCCAGGCGGTCAGGCGGCTGGCCGCATCCTGCGCCTCGCTGGTAGGATTGCCCAGCCCTTCCTGCGCAAAAGCCATCAGCAGCCGGGTGATGTTGAACTTGCTGTGCCATTGCGCGCCGTTGACGGTGATCTTCCCCGTCTGGTCGCGCACGATGAAGATGTGGATCCCTTGCGGCGAAAGCAACACGTAGGGCTGGGGCAACGCCCATGCGTAGTAGTGATAGCGATCGTCGAAGCCCTTGAGCGCGGTCTCGATCACCTGGTCGGGCCGGGGCGAGCGGCCCCAACGCCGCAGGCTGTAGTTGCCGAACTGGGCCAGGATGAACCCAGCTACGATGGTGACGAGCGATACCCAAAGCAGGTCTTGCTTCGGCTGCAAAGAGACCACAAAGCCTACAATCAGGATGGCCAGGCCGCCCAGGCTGGCGTAGACGCCCAGCCGGTTGCGGCGGCGGATGAATTTCTCGTGTTTGGTGATCTGCATGGTGCGCTATACCTTTGTGTGAATGATCGTGCGGAAACGCGATTCTTCGCTGGTCTCATGGTGAAGCCAAAGGCTTGGGGTTGACCCGCTCAGAATGACGCGCTTCCCGCAAAACTCCGCTGTGATGAAGCCGGTTACGCCTTGCCGTTAAGCCACTTCCCGAACACGACGCACGCGTTCTGCCCGCCCAGGCCGAACGAATTCGAGAGCGCCACCTGCACAGGGCGCCGGCGGGCCACGTTGGGCGTGTAGTCCAGGTCGCAGGCCGGGTCGGGCGTTTCGTAGTTGATGGTCGGATGGATCGTGTCGTTGTGAACCGCCATCACGGTCGCCAGCCCCTCGACCGCGCCCGCCGCGCCGAACAGATGCCCGATCATGCTCTTGGTGCTGCTGATCGAAAGGTCGTAGGCGTGCTCGCCGAAGACCTGCTTGATCGCGGCGGTTTCGGCGGTGTCGTTCGGCTGCGTGGCGCTGCCGTGCGCGTTGATATAGTCCACCTGTTCGGGCATGACACCGGCGTCGGCCAATGCCCACCGCATGGTACGCGCCGGCCCCGACCCGGCCGGATCGGGCGCGGCGATGTGGAACGCATCGGCGGTGGCGGCCTGGCCCAACACCTCGGCGTAGATGTGCGCGCCACGGCGGCGCGCGTGCTCCAGCTCCTCCAAGACCAGGATGACCGAGCCCTCGCCGATGACGAAGCCGTCGCGGTTCAAGTCGAACGGCCGGCTGGCCTTCGCCGGATCCCCGTTATAGGTGGAGAGCACCTTCATCGAGGTGAAGCCGATGAAGAAGAGCGGGCTGATCTGCGACTCGGCGCCGCCGGCCAGGGCCACATCGCACGCGCCGCGGCGGATCCACTCCAGCGCCTCGCCGATGGCTTGCGTGCCCGCCGCGCAGGCCGTGCCCAGGGTCGAGAGCGGCCCGCGAAAGCCGTGCTCGATGCCGATGTGAAACGCGGGCATGTTGATCAGCGTTTCCAGCGGCACGTGGGGCGTCACGCGCGTCACTCCCTCGTTGACGAAACGGCGGATCGGATCCATCAGGATGTCAATGCCGCCAAACGCCACCCCCAGGATCACCCCGATGCGCTCCCGGTCTTCATGCGCCAGATCCAGACCGGCGTCGGCCACGGCTTCGCGGCCGGCGACGATGGCAAGCTGCGAGCAGCGGGCCATGCGCCGGGCCTCCTTCGGCGGGATGTGCGCGTCGGGGTTGAAGCCCTTCACCTCGGCGGCCAGGCGCGTCGTGAAGACGCTGGCATCGCACAGCGTCGCTTCGGCCACGCCGGAGCGGCCTTGCACGAAGGCATCCCAGGTTTGCGGGGCCGTCTGCCCCACCGGGGTGATCGCGCCCAGGCCCGTGACGACGACGCGGCGGCGGCAATGGACCGGCCGATCGGCGGCCGGCGTCTCCGGCCCGCGGGACGACCCTGCTACAACATCCATCATCCTTGATCGTTCCTTTGCTTCGCTAACTCCGCCCGGATGGCGCCGACCAGGTCTTGCTGGGCGCTCTTCTCGGCCATGCGGATCATGCTCCCGATCGCTTTGGCGTCGCTGCGACCGTGACCGATCACAACGACCCCGTTGACGCCCAACAACGGCGCGCCGCCGATCTCGCGCCAATCTACCCGTTGGATCAGCGAGCGCACCGACGGGTAGAGCAGCGCCAGACCGGGCAGCGCCAGAACTAAACCCGGCGCCATAAGGATTAACCCCAACTTGTTGCGAAAGCCGCGGGTAAGTTCGCGCTTCAGTGTCTTCGCCAGGAACGACACCACCCCCTCGGTCAGCTTGACGATGACGTTGCCGGTCAGCCCGTCGGTGACGACGACATTGGCCGTCCCCCGGCCCAGGTCTTTGCCCTCCACGTTGCCGATGAAGTTCAGCCCGGATGCCTTCAAGAGCGGATAGGTCTCGCGGACGAGCATACTGCCCTTGTCTGCCTCTTCACCGTTGGACACGATGCCAATCGCCGGGTTGTCCAGGCCGAAGATAACGCGCGCGTAGGCGTGCCCCATAATCGCAAACTGCACCAGATACTCCGGCTTGCAGTCCGCGTTCGCGCCGATATCCACGATCAGGCAGCGGTCGGGCGCGGCCGGGTAGATGCTGCCGATGGCGGGACGTTCGACGCCGGGGATACGGCCCAGGCCGAAGAGCGCCGCGGCCATCACCGCGCCGGAGTTGCCCGCCGAGGCGAAGGCGTCGGCCTTGCCTTCTTTCACCAGGCGCATCCCGACCATCAACGACGAGTCGCGCTTGGCCTTCACCGCCAGCGTGTGCTCGGCCATCTCGACGACCTCGGACGCGTGGACGATCTCGATGGGCAGCCCGCGCACGTCGCCGTGTTTGGCAAGCTCGGCCCGCACGCGCGCCTCCTGGCCCACCAGGATGATCTGCGTGCCGCGCTGCCGGGCCTCATTGACCGCGCCGGCCACCACCACCTCCGGCGCGTGATCGCCCCCCATGGCGTCTACGACGATTTTCATGTTGCCCCCTACACCGTGTACGCGCACACGGCCATGATCCCCGGCCCCGCCAGGGTCGCCAACACCGGGCCAAGCTCGGTGATGACCAACTCGGCGACGTTCAACCGGCCCCGCACGGTCTCCGCCAGCCGCTCGGCTTCTGCCAGGGCGTTGGCATGCGCCACGGCCACGCGGGCCGGCCGATCGCCCACCGCCTCAACGGTGCGATCCACGATCGCGGCCAGGGCCTTGCGGCGGCCGCGGGCCTGGCCGACCGGGTCCAGCGTGCCGTCCACCATCGCCAGCACCGGCTTGATGTCGAGCAGCTCACCGATGCTGCCCTTGAGCCGGGGCGCCCGACCGCTGGCCATCAGATTGCGCAGCGTGGCCGGCGTCGTGTAGGTGCTCATCCGCGCGCGGATGGCCGCCAGCTCGGCGAGGATCGCGGCGGAATCCCGGCCAGCGTGCGCCATCTCGGCGGCGGCGATGGCCTGCCACCCCGCGCCCATGGCCGCGTTCATGCTGTCCCACATATGCACCTTGATCGGCGCGTTCTCGGCGGCCACGACCGCGCTGTTCAGCGTGCCGCTCATCTTCCCAGAAACGACGACCACGATCGCTTCTTCCAGCCCCGCGGCCGCCGCCTGTTCATAGGCCGCCGCGAACTGCTTGGGCGAAGGTTGCGCCGTCGTGGGCAGCTTGCCGGCGGCCGCCAGCCGGCGGTAGAACTCCTCCGCCGAAAGCTCCACCTTGTTCAGGAAGCTCTCGGCCCCGAAATTGACCAGGGCCGGCAGCTCGATGATTTTCAACCGCGCAAGATAAGCATCCGGGACATTCGTGCTCGAATCAGTGATGACTTGAATCCGCATGATTTCGCTCCTGGCTGCTGGCACGGTGTTCCGATGGAATCTATGGCAAGTCCCAAGTATACGACAGGTTACGGCGTTTGACAAAGAATGGACGGCGGGCTACACTGGGGCTGCGAATTTTACCCAGCACGATTATGAATCATGAGGAGCACCGCATGAAAGCGCTTATCACGGGTGGGGCCGGTTTCATCGGCA
>CAZYHE010000462.1:0-4392 GCA_964647225.1 uncultured Anaerolineales bacterium | reverse complement strand
CAACTTCCGCGGGGTCAAGCTGGCACGCGAGGCGCGCGAGATGAGCGGACAGCCGGTCTGGATCGCCGGTTCGGTCGGCCCATTGTGGCGTCGCGCCCAGGGCGCGGGCGGATTGAACGTGGCGCTGGCTGCCGAGGCCTTCCGGGAGCAAATCAGCGTCCTTTGGGAGGCCGGCGCCGACCTGATCATCCTGGAGACCTTCTCGGATCTGGCCGAGTTGGCGATCGCCGTGCGGATGGCCCGTGAGACGACCGATCTGCCCGTGGTCGCCGAGGTCACATTCGGCAACGATGGCGTCACCGGTTCGGGCGCCACGCCGGCCGAGGTTGCCCAAACCCTGGCCGCCGCGGGGGTCGAGGTCGCCGGGGTCAATTGCTCGGTCGGGCCGGCGCGGGCGATCGAATTCATCGCCGAGATGCACCGGGCCGCGCCGGGGCTGCGCCTGTCGGCCATGCCCAACGCCGGCTTCCCTTTCCGCTCCGGCGCGCGCATGATCTACCCGTCCACGCCCGCCTATTTCGTCGAGCACCTGGGGCTGTTTCTCGATTCGGGGGTCGTCCTGTTCGGCGGCTGTTGCGGCACGACGCCCAGCCACATCCACGCCATGCGCGGCGCGCTGGATCAGCTCATCGCGCAGAACGCGGCCGGCTCCGACGAGAAACCGGCCAGCGCCACCCAACCGCTCGCCCCGCTCCCGATGGTGCGCGTGACTTCGCCGGGCGTGACCGACGACGAGGCCGCGCCCGAACCGACCCCCTTCCTGCAGAAGTTGGCCGCGGGCAAATTCCTGGTCAGCGTCGAGGTGGATCCGCCACGCGGGTTCAGCGCGGCCAAGATGCTGGAGGGCGCGCGGATCGCCAAAGCGCGCGGGGCCGATGCCGTCAACGTGGCCGACAGCCCAATGGCGCGCGTGCGCATGGGCGCGCTGGCGTTGTGCGTGCTGATCCAACAGCAGGTGGGCATCGAGACGATCCTGCACTTCACCACGCGCGACCGCTCGCTGATGGGCCTCCAGTCCGACCTGATCGGCGCGCACGCGCTGGGCGTGCGCAACATCATCGCGCTCACCGGCGATCCGCCCAGTCTGGGGGATCAGCCGGAGAGCACCCCGGTCTACGACGTGGATTCGATCGGGCTGGTCAAGGTCATCAGCCAGTTCAACCAGGGGTTGGATCGCTCCGGGAAGCCGTTCGGGAGCCGGGGCGCGTTCACCATCGCGGTCGCGTGCGATCCGACCCGCCCCGACCTGGAGCGCGAAGTGGATCGGTTCCAGCGCAAAGTCTCCGGCGGCGCGCACCTGACGATGACGCAGCCGATCTTCGACAAGGCGCTGTGGCAGCGCTTCTACGATCTATACGAAGCGCGGCACGGCCCCTTTCCGGTGCCGGTGCTGATCGGCATCCTGCCGCTGCAAAGCCACCGCCACGCCTCGTTCCTGCACAACGAAGTGCCCGGCATCACCCTCTCCGAAGAGGCGCTGCAACGCATGGAACGCGCCGGCGCAGAGGGCCGCAAAGAGGGCGTGCGCATGGCCCAGGAACTCCTGCTGGAACTAAAGGAACTGCCGAAGGTGCAGGGTGTGTATCTGATGCCGAGTTTTGGGCGGTACGAGGTGGCGTGTGAGGTTTTGGACGTGGTACGAGACACGGATTGACTTTTTGATAGACCGGCAGTATGATCCCGAGCAGCTATGGTGTGAGCCATGCACAGTTTTTTCGGCTCTACAGTGATCGCTGTTGTTCTCTACGGGAGATTGCCTGATGCCGAATATCGAACTTACTTCGCACGCCAGGGAGATGCTCAGCGAGCGAAAGATCACCGAAGAGTGGTTGTGGCGCACCATCAACATACCGGATCGCAAAAGGCGACATTCGAGCGACGACAACATTCACTACACCAAGACCATTAAAGAAGCACAAGGTCGGGTATTGCACGTTGTCGTAGATGATCACTTTGTGCCCAATCGTATTGCGACCGTGTTTTTCGACCGGCGCTTGAGGGAAAAATGAGATTGAAGATTGACCGAGCAAATGATGCCCTCTACTTCAGGTTGACAGAAACAGATATCTTTGAATCTGAAGAAGTTCAACCCGGTGTGATCTTGGATTTCGATGAAAGGGGCAATGTGATTGGCGTCGAAATGCTCGCCATAAGCACGCGCGCCGAACCAGAGAAGTTGCGCATCTTGCAGTTTGAGACTGCGTAAACGAACGGCGAAAAATGTGTCCTGTGTTGATCCTCGCATCGCAATCTCCGCGCCGGCGCGCGCTGTTGGCGGCCCTGGGCCTGACCTTCACCATTGACGCGGCGGATGTGGACGAAACGCCCTTGCCGGGTGAGCGCCCGGACGCGATGGTCTGCCGGCTGTGCCGGGCGAAGGCGCAGACCGTGGCCGGCCGCCACCCCGGCGCACTCGTGCTGGCGGCTGACACGGTGGTCGTGCTGGAAGATCGCTTGCTCGGCAAGCCGGCCGATGCCGCGGAGGCGGCCGCGATGCTGCGCAGCCTGGCCGGCCGGCCGCACACGGTCTTCACCGCGGTCGCGTTGGCGCGCAACGGCGCCGTCGAGGCCCGGCTCAACGCCAGCCAGGTCACGATGCGCGACTACAGCGAGGCCGAGATCGCGGCCTATGTCGCGTCCGGCGATCCGCTGGACAAGGCCGGCGCCTACGCCATTCAGCACCCGAGCTTCTCGCCGGTGGCGGCGTGGGCGGGCTGCTACGCCGGGATCATGGGGCTGCCGCTGCGGTTGACCTGCGAGATGCTGGCGGAGGCCGGCGTGTCCGTGCCTGGAAACGCGGCCGAGGTGTGTCGCGGGTTGAACGGCGGGGGATGTTGCGCGCTGGATGATGCCCCGCCCGCCGCTGGCTGATGAATCGTCCGGGCGACCGCGCCGCGCCTCGTCCCACCGGGAGGCCGCGCCCTCAACGGGGCTAGATCCGGCGCCGACGCACGGTCCTGGAAATTGGGCAGAGGTCGCCCTAATTTGGGAGAAGACTCCCCTAAATAGGGCATGAGCTTCCCCAAATAGGGCGAAGAATCCCCAAAGTTTGGTAAGTGTTGCCCTAATCAGGGGAGAGTTTCCCCTATATTGGGCGTTGGATTCCCCAAGTGGGGGAAGGATTGCCCCAATCAAGGGCGGCTCTCCCCGAAATAGAGCGAAGCATCCCCACGATCCCCCGGAAGATGTGGAGAATCACTGCGCGAAACCGGTTGACGGAACTGGCCTCCGGCGTTATACTGGAACCGACCTGAGACGATGACCGCATGACAGTCTGTATCGAGCGAGGGAATGATGACCCTGACCGTTAGTACATCGCGCGCAACCGAGCCGCGCCGACGATTGCTATCCGGCATTGGGGGATAGATAAGATGAACGACACGCTATTGGCCGAAATCACCCAACGTATTGTGGCGGTCAGCGATCCGCAACAGATCATCCTGTTCGGCTCGCAGGCGCGCGGCGATGCCGGACCGGATAGCGACCTGGACTTCCTGGTAGTCAAAGACGAGGTAGCGTCGCCGCGCGCCGAGGCCGCGCGCATCTATCGAGCGCTGGCCGGCTTGAGCGCGCCGGTGGATATCGTGGTCACGCGTTCCGACTATGTCCGGAGCCATCGTGATGTCGTCGTCACCGTCGTGCGTTCGGCGCTGCGCGAAGGAAGGGTACTCTATGCCCGATGAACATGCTGAAGTCGTCCACAAGCTGGTGGCTGAGTGGTTGCGTTGGGCACGTGCCGACATGAGTGTCGCAGCGCTGACTGATGATGAGCGCATCGCCCCAGAAATCGTGGCGTTTCATGCGCAGCAAGCCGCCGAAAAGGTTCTCAAAGCGCTGTTAGTGCTGCGCCAGGTTGATTTTCCGCGCACCCATTCGATCGGCGCACTGTTGGCTCTCTGCCAAGAAGCCGGATTCGCCGGCGCTCAAGAGCTGTCTGATGCCAGCAGCTTGACCCGCTATGCGGTCGCCACCCGTTACCCGAGCGAAGATGAGCCTGTGAGTCGTCAGGAGGCCAGGGATGCGGCCACGCTGGCGGCCCAAGTCTTTGTGTGGGGATTCATGCAGATTCAGGCGTCGAGTAAGGAATGAGGAGTTGATCACGCCGCCCCGCGCGCCGCGCGGCCCGTCGAGGTGTGCCGGGAGTGCGGCGAGCGCACCTACCATGCGACGACCCTCGACACGCTGGATCAGTTGTTGGCATCTGGTAGCCTGGCGATCAAAGAACGGCTGCAAGTGCAGGTGATGGCGATGCCCGCATAGATACGCCGCGCGCAACAGAGCCGCGCCGACGATAGGTATCCGGTATGGAAGCGTGGATTCGAGCGAAGTGTTGCTGGATGAGCACCGGGAGGCGTACAAATGAGTGTTGCAACCATCCTATCAGATAACGTT
>CAZYHE010000461.1:0-4401 GCA_964647225.1 uncultured Anaerolineales bacterium | reverse complement strand
AGGGCGGCCGCGGGCGTCTCAACCATCTCGAAGACGCGGTCGAACTTGGTGAGGCGCAGGATGCGCTGGGCCTCTTCTTTCTTGGGCCACACCAGCCGGACATCCCCCGCCGCGCCGCGCGCCCGCTTGAGCAGGCTCACCAGGACAGCCATCCCGGCGCTGTCGAGGAACGGCACATCCGTGAGATCCAGCACGAACCGTGTGATGCCCTCCGCGAGGAGTTGTTCCAGACGGCCGCGCAGTTCCGCCGCGTTGTAGGCATCAATGCGTTCCCGGACGGCGACAATTGCGATCGAGTACATTGAGACATCAAGGTTCACGAGAGCCTCCCATTCATAAGTTTTTTGCTAGATGCCAATGATTGCGCCCTGGCAGGCGTTCGTAGACCACCGAGTCCATCAATTTATTCATCAGAAACAGGCCGTAGCCGCGCACCTGGGCATTCTCCAGATCCGGTTCATGTGTCAGCGACGGATCGAACGCCCGGCCCGTGTCATAAATTTCGATGGCAAGCTGGCGCTGATCGGCGTGCAAGATCAGTTCGAGGCTGATGCGGCCCGCGGGCGCGTCCGTGGCGTCATAGGCATGATCCACGATGTTCGCGCAGGTCTCCTGCACGGCGAGCTGAATCGTGTAGCTTACCATCTCCCGATCCGGCACATCCGCGAGGCGTTCAACCAACGCCTCGATGCAGGCGCTGGCGATGTTGAGGAAGCGGTGAGCCGCAGGCAGCTCAAGCGCGACGGTGAGCGGGTTGTTCGTGGTCATGTCGGCGTACCCTTCAGGATGATGATGGTTTGGTCGTCGTCCTGGGCATGGCCGGCGCTGAACGCGCCGACGGCCGCATACAGGCGCCTGGCGATGTCGTCCGCGCAACGATCCGCCAGCGTTTCAGCCAGGGCCAGCATCCGCTCATAGCCATACATCCGGCCGGCGGCGTCGTGCGCCTCGTTGAAACCATCGGTCGCGATGATCAGCAGATCGTCGGGGCCGAACGGGAGCGCCTGGTCTTCGGAGAGGTTCATCGGCAACATGCCGAGCGCCGGGCCATCGGCCTCCAACAGGCGGGCCGGGCCGCCCGCGGGGCAATAGATGACGGGCGAGTGGCCCAGATTGGCGAAACACAGGCGTTGCTGCGTCGGGTCATATTGGCCCAGGAAGATCGTGACAAACATGCTGACTTGGGTCAGATCGTCGTAAAGCTCCTCGGTGGCGCGGCTCATGATCTCGGCCGGGGTCGGCCAGCCGCTGCCCCGGCCGGGCGATCGGCCCGCGCTGCGCAGCACGGTGCGCGTCATCGCCATCACCAGCGCGGCCGAGATGCCCTTGCCCGACACGTCACCGACTGCGAAGGTATACGGGCCGCCGGGAGCCTGGGTCAGATCATAGAAATCGCCGCCCACTTGCAGGGCGGGCAGGGTCCGGGCATAGATGTCGAGGCCCACGCCGGCCGGCGGGCTTTGCGGCAGCAGATGCATCTGAACCTGGCGCGCCAACGACATTTCCGTCTCAAGCCGCGTCTGCGCCAGCTTTTCCTGGTACAGTTGCACATTTTCGATTTGGGCGCCGGCCTGCTCGGCGATGGCGCGGGCCAGTTTCATGTCGGGCGAGCCGAACGCGCCATCGGATTTGTTGATGAGCGCCAACGCCGCGGTGTATTTGCCCCCGATTTGGATCGGCGCCAGGAAGATGTTGTCAATCCCCGCGGGCAGGCCTGCGCTGTTGGTGTCGTCGCGCTGGAGCAGGACTTCGCGCTTGCGGGCGCGGCCTTGCGCGAACACCCGCAAGATCCAGCTTTCGTCGGTGCGGCCGGGCGGATGCTGCACCACGGCGGGCGAATCATCGTCGGGCCAGAGCAGCGCCGCGGCGGCTTCGGTCTTCACCAGGCGCGCCGCCTCGCGGGCGACCGAGTGGAGGGTTTCGGGGATGCTGAGCCGGCTGCGCGTGGAGCGGGTCAGATCATAGAGCGCCAGGAGTTGGTCTTGCGCCTCGATCAACTCGTTCGCCATCCCGTCAATTTCGCCTTCGAGCCGGCTCCATTGGCTGAGCAGCGTGGCGTCTGCCGCCAGCCGCGCCTGGTGCGCCGGCCCCGCCAGCCCCGCCACGCGCAATTCGCCCAGGAGGAGCTCGCCGGCCAGCGCGGCCGCGACGAGGCCCGGCTCATCCGGCGCCGCGGTCGCCGGCCAGGCCGCCAGCCGCTTGCCGTTCGCCCACACGCTAAAGCTGCGCGCCCCCTCCTGCAGCCAGGCATCGGCCACGGCGGCGATTTGTGCCCGATGTGTCGAGACCAGGTGCGCCAACATCCGTTTGTCCCCCAATCAGCCTCTGCTACCCGTTATTGTAGCCGCGATTGACCGTATGGGCAACCCAGACCTTTAGGGTCTCGCAGACCCTAAAGGTCTACAGCGCCGGCATCGTAAAATAGAACGTGCTCCCCTGCCCCACCTGCGATTCCACCCAAATCCGGCCGCCGTAGCGCTCGACGATCTTCTTGCAGACCGCCAGGCCGATGCCCGTGCCCTCATACTC
Source organism: uncultured Anaerolineales bacterium (assembly GCA_964647225.1). Taxonomy (GTDB): domain Bacteria; phylum Chloroflexota; class Anaerolineae; order CG2-30-64-16; family CG2-30-64-16; genus CAZYHE01. The sequence continues at coordinate 1,872 of CAZYHE010000461.1, read as the reverse complement.
GCTCCGGCTGTGCAACCGCTGGAACATCCCGAAGATGCGGCCCTGATCCACCGGGGCGATGCCGATGCCGTTGTCGCGCACCGCGAACTCCCAGACCTTCAAGGTCTCCGAGACCTCGAAGGTCTCGTGTGCGGCCACATGCACCACCGGCGGCCGGTCGCCGTGATATTTGAGCGCGTTGCCGATCAGGTTGAGGAGGAGCTCGCCCATTTGGCTGCGGTCGGCCACGACCATCGGCAGCGGGTCGCTGGTGACGGTCGCGACGGCGTCTGCGATGGCGAGTTGGAGACCGCAGAGCGTCTCCTGGAAGATCTGGTTGCAGTCGGTCAGCGCGAACGGCTGGCGGCGTGTGCTGAAGCGCGAATACTCCAGCAGGTCGTCAATGAGGCGCTGCATCCGTTCGGCGCCATCCACCGCGAAGCCGATGAATTCGTCGGCGTCGCGGTCGAGCTGGCCTCCGTACCGCTCTTTCAGCAGGCCGAGGAAGCTGGCAACCATGTGCAGCGGCTCTTGCAGGTCGTGCGAGGCGATGTAGGCGAATTGCTGCAAGTCGGCGTTGGAGCGTGCGAGCTGGGTCAGCAGCTCCTGGCGCTCGTCCGCGGCCTGTTTGCGCGCGGTGATGTCGCGGCCGATCCCCACCAGGCCGATCACCTGGCCTGCCTCGTCGCGCAGCGGCGCCTTGGTGGTGATCTGCCAGCCCCGCGCGCCGCTTGGGGTCAGCGCCGGCTCCTCGCGGCCGATCAGCGGCTGGCCCGACCGGATGACGGCCAGGTCGTCGGCGATGTAGCGTTCGGCCAGGTCGGGGGAGAAGAAGTCGGCGTCGCTCTTGCCGAGCAGGTCGGCCGGCCCCGCGGCGCCGACCAGCCGGACCAGCGTGCGGTTGGCGATCAGGAAGCGGGCTTCGGCGTCTTTGACATAGATGAAGTCCGGCATGTTGTCAATCAGCGTGAACAGCAGTTTACGTTCGCGCTGCAACCGCGCTTCGGCGTGCTGGCGTTCGGTCACATCGGTGATCACCGCGATCGCGCCGGTGTACGCGCCGTTGGCGTCGAGCAGCGGCGTGGTCGAGACCAGCGTCTCGATAGGCGGCCCAGCTTTGGGCACAAAGCGAAAGTCGTGTTGTTCGCGGATGCCCTGCTTGCGCCGTTCGAGGTTGCGGATGATGGTCTGTTGGCCGGTCGCGTCGGCGAAATCGTACAGGGGGCGCCCCAGCATCTCCTCCGCGGTATAACCCAGCATCTCGGCCATGCGCGGGTTGACGTAGGTCGTGCGCGCGTCGGCGTCAATCGCCCAGATCCCCTCCTGCGCCAGGTCCACGAGCTCGCGGTACTGCTGCACGCTGCCGCGCAGCGCGTCTTCGGCCGCCTGACGCGCGGCCAGCGCGGCCTGCAACTGCGCGCTTGTGGCGCGCAGCGCGTCTTCGGCGCGCTTGACCCGCAGCCGCGCCTCGACGCGCGCGACCATCTCCCGGTTGGAGATCGGCCGGGCGATATAGCCGTCGGCGCCGACCTCCAGCCCGGTCGCCTGCTCCAGGGTGCCGGTGCTGAAGTTCGACAGGAGGATGACCGGGATATCGGCGGTGGCAGGGTCGGCCTTCAGCCGCCGGCACGTCTCGACCCCGTCCATGTCCGGCATCATCACATCGAGCAGGATCAGGTCGGGACGCTGCGCCTGGGCCAATTGCAGACACGCCGCGCCGTTCTCGGCTTCGACGATCTCGAAGCCGGCCGGCGCCAGGGCGTGGGCGGTCATGCGGCGCAAAGCCGCCGAGTCGTCGGCGATCAGGATACGTGCTTTGGGATTCATGGACTCCTTCACTTTGTCAAATCAATCGGTGTGTAGCGCAAGATGGCATCTTGCGTTACATTTTCT
>CAZYHE010000460.1:1211-4403 GCA_964647225.1 uncultured Anaerolineales bacterium | reverse complement strand
TTGAGCGTGCCGGAGTGGGAGGCGAAGTTCCTGCTGGGCCGGCACCTGTACGAGGACGCGGAGCATCACCAGGCGCTCCGCACGCGCATCGGGGAGCTACGGCGCTCCGAGCATTCGGTGGACAGCTCGCCCGACCCGGCGTTGACTAGCCTGATGGATGAGGCGATCCGGGCTGCGGACGGGATCGAACTGCTGACCGGCATCTACCGCGTGCTCAAGCCCGCGCTGATCGCCGCGTACCGGGCGCATGGCGCGCGCATCAACCCGCTGGTGGATTACTCGACCGGCCGGATGCTGCGCTTCCTGCTCCCGGAAGAAGCGGAGCACGTCGCCCTCGGCCAGCGCTATTTGGAGACGCTGCTGACCGGCGACGCAGCGCGCGATCATGCCGACGCCAGGGCGGATCACCTGACCGCTTATCTGGCCGCCGCTGGGGGCCTGTCGGGCGCCGAACCGCGGCTGCCCGCGGCCGATCTCCCCGCGCCGCGCGCCGACGGCCAGCCGTGGGTCATGCCGGAGATCTCGGGCCGCGACGCCCGTTTCCAGGTCAGCGTGCCGAAGCCGCCCACCGTCCATGTGCCCGACCGCGGCGATCCCGTCCGCGAGGGGCTGGAGCAGATGATGTGGGTGCGTTTCCACGAGATGTCGCCCGCCGAGACGGTGGCCGCGATTATGTCGCGGCAGAAGGATCGGCCCTGGGAGTTTTACCGCGATCTGGCGCGCCACTGCTGGGACGAAGTGCGGCACGCGGCGTTCGGACAGGCCGCGCTCCAAGCCGAGGGGATTGACATCACGGTCAACCCGAACTGGACCGGTTTCGCCACGATGTGTCTGGCCGAGCTGGATCCGATCGAGGCGTACACACACCTGACGGTCGCCATCGAGCAGGCCGCGATGAAATATCCGCCCGGCAAGCGCCAGGAGTACGAATTCTGCCGGGACAAGGCGCAGCACCCGCTGATGGCGCTCTACCAGGACTATGATTGGGCCGACGAGGTGATCCACTCGCACTTCGGCCAGGAATGGATCATCCGCCGCGAACATGCCGGCGACCGCAAGGCCGCCATCGCCGCCGGCGCCGCAACGATGGACAAGCGCATCGGCTTCATGTCGCAGTTTTCGACCGACGGTACCGTCCCCGATCCGTATGCTGAGAAACGCGGCACGCCGGAGAAGGGGAGCGCGTCGGGGTATTGACACGTATTTCGTATTGCGTATTACGTCTTTCGTGTGGCCAGATCTGGATCGAAGATGGCCCCATGAAAACCACGCACTACGCACTACGCAATCCTAACATTTCCAGGAGCAATCTCATGTCCAAACCCGTTCTCGCAGCACAACTCTACACCGTCCGTGACTTCACCAAGACCGCCGCTGACCTGGCGGACTCGCTCAAGAAGGTGCAAGAGATCGGCTACACCGCCGTTCAGGTCTCCGCCATCGGCCCGATCCCCGATGCTGAGGTCAAGAAGATGGTAGATGATCTGGGACTGAAGATCATCATCACACACACCGCCTATCCCAAACTCTGGAACGAAACCGACGCGGTCATTGCGCAGCACAAGCTGTGGGACTGCAAAAATGTCGCCATCGGCAGCATGCCGGGAGAGTATCGCGAGGCGGGCGAGGCCGGCTTCCGCCGTTTCGCCGCCGAGGCGACACAGGTCGGTGAAAAGCTGGCGAAGGCTGGCCTGACCTTCTCCTACCACAACCACAGCTTCGAGTTCGTCAAGTTCGGCCAACGCACCGGCCTCGACCTGCTCTTCGAGGAATCGGACCCGCGCTACCTCCAGGCCGAGATTGATGTCTACTGGGTGCAGCATGGCGGCGCCGACCCGGCCGCCTGGGTGCGCAAGATGGGCGGCCGGATGCCGGTCGTCCACCTGAAGGACATGGTCATCATCGAAGGCAAGCAGACCATGGCCGAGATCGGCGAGGGCAACCTGAACTGGCCCGCGATCCTGGGCGCGTGCAAAGAAACGAAGGTCGAATGGTACGCGGTCGAGCAGGACATCTGCCAGCGCAACCCGTTCGAAAGCCTGAAGATCAGTTATGACAACCTGAAGGCGATGGGATTATCATAAATATGGAATCCACCGATATCAAGCCCCTGCGCTTCGCCGTCATCGGCGTCGCCGCGGGCGTCTTCAACATGCATCTCCCCGCCGTCAAGCAACCGATCGTGGATCTGGTCGGCGCCTGCGACATCCGGGAGGAGCTTGGCCAACAGCGCGCCGAGATGCTCGGCGTGCCTTTCTACGCCGACCACCGGCGGATGATCGACGAACTGAAGCCGGACGTGGCGGTCGTCATCACGCCACACTACAACCACGCCGAAATCGCGATTGACTGCCTGCGGGCGGGCTGCCACGTGCTGGTCGAGAAGCCGATGGCGCTCGAAGTGGCCGAGGCCGATGCGATGATCACGGCGGCGCAGGCGTCGGGCAAGCTGCTGGCGATCAACTTCCAACACCGCCAGCGGCCCGAAGTGCGCGCCGCGCGCCGGCTGATCCAGGAAGGCCGGCTGGGCAAGCTGCAACGGCTGAACATGGTGACGCCCTGGCCGCGTTCAGCCGCCTACTACAATCAGGCTCCCTGGCGCGCCACATGGCCGGGCGAGGGCGGCGGCGTCCTGATGAACCAGGCCCCGCACGATCTCGACCTGGTCTGCCACCTGATGGGCCGGCCCGCGGGTGTGGTCGCGTGGACGCGCACCGATCTGCACAAAGTCGAGGTGGAGGACACCGCCACCGCGTTGCTGAACTGGAACAATGGGGCAACCGGCTATCTGCACGTCAGCACCGCCGAAGCCGGCCCGCGCGAAGAGATCGAGATCGTCGGCACGGGCGGCATCCTGAAGATCGGCATGGGCACATTGGCGTTCGACGAGTACGATGCCGACGTGGCCGAGTTCCTCTCCACCACGCCGGAGGTCTGGGCCAAGCCGAACAGCCACCCGGTCGAGATCGCGCTGGAAGAAGGCCAGGGCGACCACCCCGCGGTCTATCGCAACCTCTACGCGGCGATCACCGGTGGCGCGGCGGTCGGCGCAGACGGCGAATCCGCGGCCATGTCGCTGGAGTTGGCGAACGCGATCATCCTCTCCAGCAAGACGCATGCCGAGGTGCGGCTGCCGGTGGATCGGGCACAGTACCACGCGCTGCTGGCCGGGCTGAAGGCGGGACGGAAGCC
>CAZYHE010000460.1:0-1111 GCA_964647225.1 uncultured Anaerolineales bacterium | reverse complement strand
GGAACTGCTATGGAATTGACTCTCGCTGCGCCCACCGCCACATGGCCGTTGGCTGCGGTCATCGAGCACCTTGCGAAACACCCAAACGTCAATGGCATCATGCAGATTGGATCGCTGACGACGACCACGTTCAGCCCCGCAAGCGACTATGACCTGGTCATCGTACTGCGTGACGCACCCATGCCGTGGTATGTTGGCGTGACTTCGATTGACCATCGCTTTACTGACCTGCTCTTTGTCAGTCCTGCCGCGCTCGAAAGCATCACAGCCTTATCGGCGCCGATCCCCTTGAGCGATCCGCTTACGCCCATCATTCGGTGGCTTCAAACGGGACAGATCCTCTTTGACCGATCGGCGCGACTCGCCACGGCGCAACACCATGTCCGTTCCGCGTCGTGGATCGCTCCAGTTCCTGACAAAGCGGTTTACGGCGCCTGGTTCGCGACCAACTATAACCTGGCGCAAGCACGCCGGATGCTGTCCGCGCAGGCAGACCTTTATCAGATGACCGTTGATATCCGAATGGCGCTTCACGGGCACATGGATGTGTGGTACAGCTATTTCACCATCCGGCGCATTGCAGATACCGGCGAGAAGGACGCGATTCGCTATCTACAGGCGCATGACCCGGATTTCCTCTCGGAGTACAGGCAATTCATCCACGAAACCGATCGAAATGTCAAGTTCGCGCGCTATGAAAAGGTCGCGGCGCTCGCACTGGCGCCAGTCGGTGACCTGTGGCCCGCAGACACGACGGCGATGAACGAAGATCTCATGTTGGCTCGTTGGACATCATTGTTTTAGATGAACGCATGAACGAAAGCCCAGGCGCAACGCCATGACGACCGCTCTCCCCACCGGCTTCTACCCCTTCTGGTTCTGGAACGACCGCCTCTCCGCCGACGAAATCCGCTGGCAGGTGGCCGAGATGGCGCGGCAGGGCGTGCGTGGCTTCTTCATCCACTCGCGCCAGGGCCTGGGCCAGCCCTACCTCTCGGAAGCCTTCTTCGAGATGGTGGATGTCGCGGTCGCCGCAGCCGAAGCGCACATGCTGGCCGTCCATCTTTATGACGAGTACCCATACCCCAGCGGCGTCGCCGGCGGGCAGGTG
>CAZYHE010000459.1:0-4407 GCA_964647225.1 uncultured Anaerolineales bacterium | reverse complement strand
GCCGTTAGGCCATCCCATGCGACACTGTGGGTCAACTGACACGGCGCGCTGTTGAAACGGACAAGTAAAAACTCACCAAATTTCCTCTTGCAATAGCATGACTTCCATGCTATCATAGGGCCATGATCCGGTCGTTCCGCGGTACTGGCACAGAAGACATCTTCAACGGCGCGAACACGCGTGCCGCGCGACATACCTGTCCGGAGTCGCTGTGGAAGGTCGCTTTTCGCAAGCTTGACCAACTCGACTCTGTTACGTCATTGGCTGATCTTCGTGTCCCGCCCGGCAATCAGCTTGAACCTTTGACCGGCGACCGCAACGGGCAGTTCAGTATCCGTATCAATCGCCAATACCGCATCTGTTTCGACTGGACTGAGTTCGGGCCAGACCAAGTAGAGATCGTAGACTACCACTGAAACGGCTAGACGAGGCAATCGCATGGTTCGCATTCCCACTCACCGCCAACCGACAACGCCAGGCGAGATGCTCCTGGAGGAGTTTCTGCTGCCAATGGGCATCACGCAGCGCCAACTCGCCGATGCCATCCATGTCCCCTACCAGCGAATCAACGAGATTGTCAATGGGCGACGCGGCATTACACCGGCGACAGCCCTGCGGCTGGCAAAGTTCTTTGAAGTAGCGCCGGATTTCTGGATGAACCTCCAACTGCGTTGGGACTTGTATCACGCCCAGCAGACTGAGCGCAATGCGCTGATGGTGATCCAGCCTGTCCGGTTGGCTGCGCATGCAGCCGCGTAGCCGCGGCCGGTGTCACGCGACGGCTCGTCAGCGCAGTTCGCCATTTGGGCGGTGTTCGCGTGGGGTGGGACTGGTCAGCCAGGGCGGGGCCTAACATTGCTTCCAGCTGACGGCTACGCCGGTCAGGTCAGGGGTCGCGAGAGTCACGGAGGCGCAGCCGCAGGTGAACCTGACCGTTAGGCGGCCTCTGTTTCGGCTTCGGTGTAAACAGGTATTCGGAGATCCGATGGTTGGAGAAGACAGAGAACGCGCATATCCACGACTGGAAACGGAGCGGTTGATTCTCAGATCCCTGCGGATGGAGGATGCTGATTTCATCTTCCAGGAATGGGGTAGCCCGGTGGTCACTCACTACATGAGGGATGAGGAACCACTGAGAAGCCGGGAGGAGGCGCAGGAATGGCTGCGGCCCCTTCAGACCCCGGAGAAGATGCCAACCTTCAAATGGTGGGGGATTGAGTCCAAGAGCGCTCAGGAGTTGATCGGGACGTGTGGATTCTGCCGCTGGAACAAACAGCACCACTGGGCAGAGCTGGGGTACGATCTGTGGCCGGATTACTGGGGGCAAGGATTGATGCCGGAGGCGTTGCGAGCTCTGCTGCGATACGGGTTCGAGGTGCTGGAGTTGAATCGGGTAGAGGCCACGACGCATACAGAGAACCAGCGGTCGATGCGCGTGTTGGAGAAGCTGGGGTTTCAACGGGAAGGTCTGCTGCGGGAGTACTACTGTCGAGAGGAAGTGTACAATGACCAGGTGCTCTTCTCGTTGTTGCGGAGAGAGTGGGTGGGTGATGAGCGTGCATAGTGCGGCGGGATTCACTCGGAGCGAGGCCGCCTAACCCGTCGTTACAGCCGACACGCTACACGCGCCGCGAACAACGGTTAACCCAGCGAGTTGCATCTTGAAAAGCGGCGGGGTAAAATAGCCCCATGATCAAGTGCTTTGCCCACAAGGGACTTGAGCTGTTTTTCCTCACCGGCAGCAAAGCAGGCATCCAGCCGCAACCTGCTAAGCGCATCCGGCTGATTCTGGCCCAGTTGCAGCAAGCTCGCACGCTTGACGACCTGCATATCCCAACACTACGGCGAGGTCATCAATCCAGCAGGGAACGCACGACCAAGTGCGCAAGCAAACCAAACTGGGGCGCACGCAACCTCACAGGCCGCGTGCGCCCCAGCTTGTCCACGTCTCAACCCGACACCCACTGCTCCACGCACCAAACAGTACGCCGGGAGCGGGAAACACTATATCTGGTCGGGCACCCACTGCCGATCTTCGAAGACCAGGCCACCTTTGCGCAATTCCTGGCGAATCGCTTCGGCGCTGATCTCCGGCACCACCCCACGCTCGATCAACTCCTGGCGCAGGCGCTGCAAAGACCAGTTCCCAAAATCCAGGCCCAGGGTATCGGGAGCCGTGGACGCCAGCCGGACGATCTCCTGCCGTTGGGTCTCATCAAACAAACGGGGACGCCCCGGCGAACGCCGGGGGTAAAGCCCGTCAATCCCCATCTGATTGAAACGATGGATCCACTTGCGCACGTTGATGGGGTGCAAGCCAACCATCATGCTAATCTCATGAACCCCTTGACGCCTTGCCGACAGCAGGATGATGCTGACCCGCTTTCCCAGGTCGCTGCCATCTTCGGACCGCTGGAGGGTATCCAATCGCATCTGCTCTTCTGGCCGCAAGGGTTTCACATATAGCGCCATCTTTGCCTCCGCATAATCGAAGTACGGAAAACTCAGTATCCTTATCTTACTACTCACCATGACGATGGCCTGCAAAAAAAGTTACGTGCCTTCTGAAGAATGCGCGACCAAACGCAGACATGACCGCTATCATTGACGCGCGGGATCACCTGCGCTATGATTGGTTTCCAGATCATGCTGGCGCGTGAGGCCCAGCATCCACCCTCAACTCTGTCGGACATTCACAAATTCAAACGGAGGTTGATCCATGAAGCGACTGACGCCCGTCCCAAGCGACCTGGACATTGCCCAGGCTGCCGAGCTCAAGCCTATCAGCGAGATCATCGCGGCCCTGGGCCTCAGCCCGGACGATATCGAGCCGTATGGCAAGTACAAGGCCAAGATCCACCTTGATGTCCTCGACAAGTTCAAGGATCGGCCGCAGGGCAAGTACATTGACGTGACGGCCATCACGCCGACGCCGCTCGGCGAAGGCAAGACGACCACCACCATCGGCCTGACCCAGGGCTTGGGTGTGTTGGGCAAGAGCGTGGTGGCGGCGATCCGCCAACCATCGCAAGGGCCGACCTTTGGCATCAAAGGCGGCGCGGCCGGCGGCGGCTACAGCCAGGTCGTCCCGATGGAAGATTTCAACCTGCATCTGACCGGCGACATCCACGCCATCACCGCGGCGCACGACCTGATCGCGGCCGCCATTGACGCGCGCATGTTGCACGAATCGGAAGCCGGCAGCCCACAGGTGATGTTCGACCGCCTGTGCCCCAAAGACAAGCAGGGCCAGCGCAGCTTTTCCCCCACGATGTTGCGCCGGCTGAAGAAATTGGGCATCGAGAAGACCGATCCCGGCGCCCTGACCCCGGAAGAGCAGGCTCGTTTCGCCATCCTGGATATTGACCCGGCCAGCATCACCTGGAACCGCGTGATTGATATCTCGGATCGTTTCCTGCGCAAGATCGAGATCGGTTTAGGCCCGGATGAGAAGGGCAAGACTCGCATCACCGGCTATGACATCACCGTGGCCTCCGAGCTGATGGCGATCCTGGCCCTCACCACCGGCCTGGCCGACCTGCGCGACCGGATCGGCCGCTGCGTGATCGGTACCAGCAAGGCGGGGGAAGCGGTCACGGCGGAAGACCTGGGCGTGGCAGGCGCGGCCACCGTCCTGATGAAGGACGCGATCATGCCCAACCTGATGCAGACCGTCGAAGGGCAGCCGGCCACGGTACACGCCGGGCCATTCGCCAACATCGCGCACGGCAACTCCTCCATCATCGCCGACCAGATCGCGCTCAAGCTGGTGGACTATGTAGTCACCGAGTCAGGCTTCGGCGGCGACATGGGCATGGAGAAGTTCATGGACATCAAGTGCCGCTACTCGGGCCTGATCCCGAACTGCGTGGTGCTGGTGGCGACCGTGCGGGCGTTGAAAATGCACGGCGGCGGGCCGCGGGTGGTGGCCGGCAAACCGCTGGACTTCGCCTACACGACCGAAAACCTGCCGCTGCTGGAGAAGGGCTGCGTCAACCTGGTCGCGCACATCGAAAACGCCAAGCGTTACGGCGTGCCGGTGGTGGTGGCGGTCAACATGTTCAAGGATGACACGCCGGCCGAGATCGCGTTGATCCGCGAGAAGGCGATCGCCGCGGGCGCGGAGAATGCGGTGCTCTCGACCCACTGGGCGAACGGCGGGGACGGCGCGGTGGATCTGGCGAAGGCGGTCATCGCGGCGTGCGAGAAGCCGAGCGACTTCCAGTTCCTCTACCCGCTGGAGTGGAGCATCAAAGAGAAGATCGAGAAGATCGCCAAAGACATCTACGGCGCGGGCAGCGTCTCGTACACGCCGGAAGCCGAGGCGAAGATCGCACTCTACGCCCGGCTGGGCTTCGACAAGCTGCCGATCTGCATGGCGAAGACGCACCTGAGCCTGAGCCACGA
>CAZYHE010000458.1:0-4419 GCA_964647225.1 uncultured Anaerolineales bacterium | reverse complement strand
TCAATGCCCAGGAGTCTGGCCTTGCGCTCGAGGTAGTACAGCCAGTTCTCGTAGGGGATGTCGGGCGGGACGGCGTGATCCAGCGTCGGGATGTAGCCGCCGTCCTCGATGAGGGGGGCCACACGGTTGAGCTCGGCGTCAATGCTGGCGAAGTCTGTGGTCAGCTCGCGCTTGTCTATCCCGCCCGACAGGCCCAACGCGTGCCCGTAGAGGCGACGCACCTCGACCGGGTCCATGCCCGCCGCGCGTTCGAGCGGCCAATGGACGGTGATGCCCATTTCGATGAACAGCGGGATCAGCACGCGGGTGTCACCGTCGCTGTCCAACCAGATATGACGCACGCCGTGGGCGTGTAGTTGGTCAATGATGCGCCGGTAGCGCGGCATCAGGAACTTGCGGAAGAGCTTGGGGCCGACCAGCGGGCCGCCCTTTCCGGCGAAGTCCTCGAAGAAGTTGAAGTAGTCGAACTGCAACTGGTCGAGCGCCGGGTGCGTCAACTCGATCAGATAGTCCGTGACGGAGTCCAGGATCTCCTCGGCTAGCACCGGGTCGTCGTAGAAGACCAGGCACGCAGCCTGCGTACCCATCAACGAGCGGAGCCGGGAGTAGAGGCCGAAGCAGCCGTTATGCGTCAGCGCCAACGGGTAATCGCGGCCATTCAGGCGGCGCACCTCGTCGGCCCACCACTGCGGATAGCGCGCCGGCGAAGCCGGATTGAAGCGCCGCTTCACCTGCGCCCAGTCGTCGCGCGTGACCACGGGCCAGCTCAGTCCTTGATCCATGGACATGCGCGTGCCGTGCGCCTCGCCTTCTTTGAGCGCTTTAGTGACCCGACCGTCGGCGTAGCGTTTGACGATATAGCGCTCGTCTTCCGAGATCGTCTCTTCGTCGTAAGGCGGCAACATGCCCAGCACGTTCAGCCCCAGGTACTCGATGCGCTCCAGGCCGAAATAGGCGCATCCGCGTATCAGGTCGCCGACATGCACATCGCGCGGCATCCCTTCGGCCCACCAGCGGTCAAAGGTCTGGCCCCACAGACCCAACTCATGGTTGAATCCGTAGTCCACGGCGCCGAATTCCAGGGTGCGTAAGTAGCGTTCACGGCTATTCATAGATCCATTCCTCACTCTGCCGCGCTGCGGCGAGCATCGAATTCATCGAGCATGGCGTCCAGCTTACGCCGGTAATAGCAGAAGTTCTCGAACGACACATCCGGCGGCGTGGCATGATCCACGTGGGGGATGTAGCCGTTCGCCAGCATGGCCGGTACCCGCCGCGCCAGCTCCTGGTCAATCGCGTCTTTGCCGGCGGCCAGCGCCTTCTTGTCAATGCCGCCCTGCAATGCCAGGCGCGGATACTGCCGGCGGATCTCGGCCACATCCATGTGTGACTGCACCTCGAAGGGGTAGAGCGCGGTGACGCCGCCCTCCATAAACAGCGGGATCAGCTTGCGACAGTCGCCGTCGGTGTCCACCATCAGGATGTCCACGCCGTGGTCGCGCAGCAGGCCGCTCAGCTTCTGATAGGGCTTGAGCATGAACTCGCGGAACATGCGCGGCGAGATGAGCGGCCCGGCGACGTAGCACATGTCTTCCCAATGCACGCCCAGGTCGGGCTTGATTTGCGTCAATACCTGGTCGTAAAGCGTGACGTAGAAATCGGCCAGATAGTCGAACATGTCGTGCATCCAGGCCGGGTCATCGCACAGCGTCGTCAACGTGCGTTCGAGGCCCAGAATCTGGCGCACGCTGCCGAAGTAGCCGGTGGCACCTGCGCCCAGGGCCAGCGGGTAGTCGCGGCCGCGATACTCGGCCAGCAGCGCGTCCCAGTTGCCCGGCAAACGGGGCGTCAGGTTGGGGGCGTAGCGCTCGGCCTTGAAACGCTCCCACTCCTGCCGGTTGTGGACGGGGTAGTCAATCCACTCCGGCATGCCCAGCTCGGGTTTATGTACGCGCGACACGATCCCGAAGCCGTCGCGGCGGATGATGAACTCGTCCGTCTCGTCCAGCACCTCGCTGGGGTAGGCCGGGTAGGTGTTGTAGTTGATGTCAATGCAGGCGACGCCGCGATCCAGCCCGAAGAACCGGCTCACGTCATGCTCGCGATGATGTTCTCCGTTTAGGCCGACGCCGATGCCGCCGCTGGACACCCACGAGCCATAGGATTCCTGGCCGCGCAGCGCTTGTTCGCTGCCCGGCAGTCCTTCGGCGTACCAGCGTTGGATCGCGCCGGACCAGAAGCCCAGCTCCCAGCGCGGCGTGCGTTGGCACGGCTGCAAGCGCAGCGCGGCGAGGTGGTTCTCTCTCAGGTTCATCAGCGCCCCTCGACCGGCTCAGGACGATGCTCCAGCACCAGCACCCAATCCTGGAAGACGGGCACGCGCGGTACGGCATAGTCGCCCTGGGCATCTCCCGTCACCATGCCCAGTTCTTCCTCCACACCGGTCTTGGGATCAAAAAGGAATGCGTGATAGGTCAGGCCGGCCTCGAGACCCTTGACCCAGCGCGCGGCCGCGCCCATCTCGGCCGGGAAGTAGATCACGCGCACCTTGCCGGGGATGCCGGCGGCATAGGACGAGATGCGGTCTTCCGGCGTCTGGTGCGGCTGCGCCCATTCTGGATGGCTCTCGAAGTCCTGCCAGGCATAGCGCTCCAACAGGCGCTTGGCCAGGCCGAGCTGGCCTGAGCCGGGCAGCAGATAGGCGTCCTCCCAACCCAGGTTGCCCCAGGCCGTGCCGTGCGGCGATTTGCCGTAGGGCTGCGCGCGTGTGTTAACCTGCCAGATGCCGTTGGCGCCGTAGGTGTGCCCCGCTGCGCCGGTCAACATGCTGGCCCAGAAGCAGAAACGCTGCACCTCCTCGCGGCTGCCCTCGATGATGCCTTCGTAGTTCACCTCGCCGACCAGCACGGGCAGCTTTGGTTCGTGCGCCAGCGCCTTGCTGACGCGATCCACGGTCGGCCCATTGCTGCGGTAGCCCGAATGGCCGGTTTGCAACATATCCACGTCGAGCAGAGCCGGCTCGTCAACCTGCTCGTGGCCGAATTGCGTGGGATGGATGGTGATGGGGCGGTGGAAGGGATCGGTGTCTCGCACCATCCGAGTGACCTCGGTCCAGCCGGCGCGAATCTTGGTGATCCGTGTGTCGCGCTCGGCGTCGTCCGCGGGCCGGTTGAGGTAATAGAGCATCAACCCTTCGCCGGCGATGCACCAGACGACCGGATAGGCGCCCCAGCGCGCAATCAGGTTGCGCCAATGCTTCTTGAGCATCTCGACGCCGGCGAACTCCATGAAGTAGCCCCAGGAACCGACGATGCATGGCGTCAGGCCGGCGTTGACCAGGTGTGCGATGCGCAGGTAGGCCATGTCAAAGTAAGCCGGGTTGATGCGCGACAGGTCCTTCTCCCAGGGGAAACCGGCTTCGTTGGCCCCCCGCGCGTCGAATGGCTCCATGTCCGGGTAGAGGCCGGCCACGATCTGAACCAGGGTGAAGCCCTTGGCGACCCGGTCGGCGGTCAGCTCGCGGAAGCCATCCGGCCACGAGAGCCGCTTGGTGAAGCCCATCCACCAGGTATCGCCCAACCAGAAGAAGGGCGTGCCATCGCTGTGCTCCAGATGCCGCCGGTCGCCGGCCATGCGCAGCGGGCCATGCATTATGAGCGGATTCTTGCCTTCGTAAGGGCCGACATCAAGCGTGCCGGTCTGGCCGTGCAGGTCGGTGTTGCCCGGGTCAGAGCAGATGGTGCGGTAGTGGTGCAGGCCGGTCAACGACGACGCATAGCGCACCCGCCAGGTCTGCTCACCGGCCCAGAAAGCGGGTACGACGTGTTCGCCGCCGTTCGGGTCGGTGAAGACGACATCGAGCAGCACGTCGTTGAAGGGATCCGAGTAGGCTTTGCCCGAGCTGTAGACCCACTCGGTCACGCAGTTCTCCATCACGTACTTCATGTTTGCGATACTCCTTGCAGTGCCCAAACACAGGGACATTCTATGCCCAAACACAGGGGCATTCTATGATTTCAGCCGGATCAACAACAGCGCGATGCCCATGCCCAGTAGCGGCACAAGCACCTGGATCAGTGTCACCTTTGCGAATAGCGGCCAAAGGGTCCTGCGCGCCGCCGCCTTCTGGTAGAAAAAGCCAGAGAGGTAGACCGACGCCAGCCAGAAAAGCGCAAAGAGGATGGTCGCCACGCTATCCCACCAATGCTCGGCGAGGGGGGCCGCATAGATCAGCAGGAGGGGATGTACTGCGAAGGTCGTCAGCGCGATCCAAGCGCCAAGCCCGAGCCCCGCTGTTACGACCGTTAAGGCACCGGCAAGGATCCGTCCCCAAGGGGAAACGGGCGTCCAGCGCGGGGGGAAATCACTCATTGTTGTATCTTCTCCTGCCAGCCAACACGGATGTCAGCGAGCTTCTCC
>CAZYHE010000457.1:0-4420 GCA_964647225.1 uncultured Anaerolineales bacterium | reverse complement strand
CCCCGGCCAAAGCGCGCCCGGAGGGTCGCCAGCGCGCCGTCGAACATCAGCCGGCCGTGGTCAATCATGATCACCCGCTCGCACAGCTTCTCCACGTCGCCCAGGTCGTGGGTCGTCAGGATGACCGTGACGCCCCGCTCCCGGTTGATCGCCTTGATGAACTGCCGGATGCGCTCCTTCGCCACGACATCCAACCCGATCGTCGGTTCATCCAGGAAGAGGAGCGGCGGGTCGTGGAGGAGCGCGGCGGCCAGGTCGGCGCGCATCCGCTGGCCCAGGCTCAGCCCGCGCACCGGCGTGTTGAGGAACGGCCCCAACTCCAGCAATTCCTCGAAGAGCGCCATGTTGTGGCGGAAACGGTCTTCGGGCACGCGGTAGATGTGGCGCAGCAGATCGAACGACTCGACCACCGGCAAGTCCCACCACAAGCTGGTGCGCTGGCCGAAGACCACCCCGATGTGCGCCACATGTTCGCGGCGCTGCTGCCACGGCACGC
This sequence comes from uncultured Anaerolineales bacterium, assembly GCA_964647225.1. Lineage (GTDB taxonomy): Bacteria > Chloroflexota > Anaerolineae > CG2-30-64-16 > CG2-30-64-16 > CAZYHE01. The sequence continues at coordinate 3,924 of CAZYHE010000457.1, read as the reverse complement.
GGCCGTCCACCTGCGCCACGCCGCCGGTCGGCACCAGGATGCCGGTCAAGATTTTGATCGTGGTGGATTTGCCCGCGCCGTTCGGCCCCAGGTAGCCCACCAGTTCGCCGCGCGCAATGTCGAAGCTGACGCCGTCCACCGCGCGGACGACCTGGAACTCGCGCGTCACCAGGTTACGCAGCGCGCCCAGCCCGCCCCGGTGGTGGCGGTAGACGCGGAAGTCTTTGTGAAGGTCGTGGATGTGGATCATGGGCGGGAACCAGGGGTCAGGAGTCAGGAGTCAGGAGCCAGCCGGTCAGAGGCAAGGCTTCGACGGTGCGGCCGCGATAGCCGGTGACGGTGACGGCGCAGAACAGCGAATTGTAGATCGCCTCTTCGGTGGCCTCGATGGCGGCCAGGAAGAGGGGCGAGACGAGATCGTTGGGCAGGTCGGGCAGCGCGGCCACGGCTTTCCGGCGCGCCGGCGTGCGGCGCACCGCCTCGGCGGTCGAGAAGGCGAGCGCGTAGTCGCCGGAGCCGTTCGACATGGCCGCGCCGGTGCGCGCCAGCCCGGCGAAGGCCCGCCGCGCCAGCCGCGTCAGGTTGCGGTCGGAGAGCGGCGCGTCGGTGGCGAGGATGAGCATGATCGAGCCGTCGGCGCTGGAATGCGGAATGCGGAATGCTGAGTGCAGAATGCGATCATGGTGGCCGGCGGCGGTTGCGGGCTGGTTCTGGGGAAGTTGATCTTTGAGATAATAGCGGCCGAGGAGCTGGCCGGCGGGGATGCCCGCGACCTGGAGGACGCCGCCGAAGTTGGATTGGACCAGCGCGCCGACGGTGTAGCCGCCCAGGTCGGCGGGCAGCCGCCGGGAGCTAGTGCCGATGCCGCCCTTCCAGCCGAACGCGACCGTGCCCGTCCCTGCGCCGATGCACCCCTCGGTCACCGGCCCGGCCTGCGCTCCACGGATGGCCGCCAGCGCGTGTTCGGGCGTCACGGCCCGGCGGCGGATGTCGTTCAGCCAGCTATCGTTGGTCTCGCCCACGACGGGGTTGACCGAGACGACCGCCGCGTTGCCCGCCTGCGCCAACGTCCAATCCAGGAGCGCATCCGCGGCGCGGGGCACGGCCAGGGTGTTGGTCAGCACGACCGGCGTCTCGATCTCGCCCAGTTCGGCGATCTGCGTCGCGCCCGCCAGCTTGCCAAAACCGTTGCCCACGGCCAGCCCGGCCGGGACCTTCTCCTGAAAAAGGTTGCCGCCGTGGGGCAAGATCGCGGTGATGCCCGTGCGGATGTCGTCCCCTTCCCACAGCGTGACGTGCCCCACGCGCACGCCGGCCACATCGGTGATCGCGTTGAGCGGGCCGGCCGGCAGGATGCCGGGCGCGATGCCGAGATCGCGGGCGCGCGGGCGAGACTCAGGGTTCGGGTGGATGGACATGGCCGCATTATACCCGTCGAACCGGCAAACCGACAAGATCCCCCGACGAGTGAATTCCGAATCCGTGGCAAACAAAGGCTCGTTGCACAGTATCCGCGTCTATGCTAAAATCGTCTTCATCAGCGAGAACCTCGGAAACGGCAGGACGCATCCTATTTCGCATTCGTCTCCACAGAGACGAGGGAGCGCAATGTTAGACCTGAGCGGCAGGATGGTTGGCCCATATGCGCTTGGCGCGCGCGTGGGCGCGGGCGGCATGGCGCAGGTGTACCGAGCCGCAGCGCCTGACGGCAGCACGGTGGCAGTCAAGGTGCTCTACCCACATCTGACGGCTGACCCCGGATTTGTGGCCCGCTTCGCGCAGGAGGTCGCGGCTGCAGCCAGCCTCGAACATCCTCAGATCATCCGCGTGCTCGACCACGGCGCGGACGGCGAGCTGAGCTACCTGGTCATGGAGTTGGTGGATGGGCCGTCGCTGCGCACGGCGTTGGCCGGCCAGGAGCGGCCCGCGTCACCCGAAGCGGCGGTCTCGCTGGTCGCGGCGGTCGCCGAAGCCCTCGACCATGCCCATCGCCGCGGAGTCGTGCATCGCGACGTGAAGCCCTCCAACATCCTCCTCCGGGGCGGAAGTTGGGCCGATCCCGTGCTGACCGATTTCGGCATCGCACGCGTCGTAGAGGCCACGGTGAGCACCACCGAGGGCGGCATCCTGGGCACCCCGACCTACATGGCGCCAGAACAGGGCCAGGGGCAGCCCGGCGACGCACGCAGCGATATCTACGCGCTCGGTGTCGTGCTCTATGAACTGCTCGTCGGCCAGCCGCCGTTCGCCGCCGAATCGCCGTATGCGGTGATCTTGCGGCAGATCCACACACCGCCGCCCGCCCCGCGCGCCCGGCGTCCAGATCTGCCGCGGGCCGTGGAGGCGGTCGTGCTGCGGGCATTGGCCAAAAAACCAACCGCACGGTACGCGACCGCAGCCGACTTTGCGGAGGCGTTACGCAAGAGCCTGGCTGCGCCAGAACACCCGGCGTCTCGCCGGTGGGCGTTTGCGCTGGCGGGCGCTGTTCTCCTGCTGTTGATGTTGATGGTGGCGTGGCGCCTGGATTGGCTGCCCCTTGGAGATGCGCCCCCGGAAGGGGTCAGCGCGGCGCGACCTGCGGCGGTGACGTTGACCCTGCAGGGCGGCCCGGCCATCGTGGACACCTGGCTCGACCCCGATGTGCCCGACCGTCCGGCCCACGACGATGGCAAGATCCACCTGCAAGGCCCCTCGACCCCCGACCGCCTGATCTACCGCCTTGCGCTGCCCGAATGGCCCGCCGGGACCGAGCTGCTGACGGCGACGCTCAGCCTCTACACCGTGCCGTGGAAGGCCGAGGAGAATCGCTACGCCTCCGTGAGCGCGCATCGCGTCCTGACCGATTGGGACCCCGCCACCGCCACTTACGAAGTTCCGTGGCAAACGCCCGGACTGGCCCCCGGCATGGACTTCGAGGCCGAGCCGCTGACCGCCATCACCTTGACGAACCTGCTGCAGCGCGAAGGCTGGCTCGATCTGGATATCACACCGGCGGTCCGCGCGTGGCTGGCCGGGCAACCGAATTACGGCGTGGCCGTGCGCATGACCGACGACAGCTTCGGCATGGCCCATCTGTGGGTCTACGCCGCCGAGTACGAAGACGCCAATCTCTACCCCAAACTGACGCTGATCTATCAGCCACGGTGACCATGGACGAACTGACAAGCCCCCACCTCATTGATCTCCTGGCTCATCGGCTCGCCCTGCGGACGCCCAAAACAACCCTGGGCCGCGCCGCCGATTGCGACATCGTCATCGCCGACCCGCGCGCCTCCCGGCATCATGCCGAGATCGCCGCCCAGCTCGCACCGTTGGATGCCGATGCATCGGGTGGGCATCTGCTACGAGACTTGAACAGCACGAACGGTACCTGGCTGAACGGCCGTCGCCTGAGCGCCCCTGAACGGCTGCGCGACGGCGACGTGATCGAGGTTGGCGGGGCGCGTTTCACCTTCCGCGACCCCGACGCGACTGTGGAAAGCACGCACTTCCCGGCCCTGGTGGTGGATGAAGCGACCGGGGAAATCTGGCTCAACCGCTGTTCCGTGCGGCTCTCGGCGCAACAACGAGTCTTGCTGTGCCTGCTCTGGTCGGCCTGCGGCCGGGTGTGCGACAAGGACGAGATCGCCCGCGCGGTGTGGCCCGATTGCCGCGGCGAAGTGTACGATTACCAGATCGAGAGCCTGGTGAAGCGGCTGCGCGCCAAGATCGAGCCGGACCCGGCGCAGCCGGTCTTGCTGCTGAATGTGCCGGGGTTGGGGTATCGCCTGGTACGATAGCTGCGGTTGTGTTGTTCAGGCCATCATCGCCCCGAGCGGCTAATCAAGCCGCTCGGGGTTTTTGTTTAATCGTACCGACCCCAGCGCCATGCGCCGCGTGGCAGATCGCTGGCAGATCGCTGGCAGCGGATTGGGCGGCCGCGGC
>CAZYHE010000456.1:0-4456 GCA_964647225.1 uncultured Anaerolineales bacterium | reverse complement strand
CGGCAGGCCCAGCACCAGCGACGCCAGCAGTTCGCCGTTGACCAGGGCCGGCAAGGTCCAGCCGATGGTACTGGCGATCGGATTCATGGCGATCCGGAACGGGTACTTGATGATGACCTTGTTCTCGGAGAGTCCCTTGGACCGCGCAACCATCACATAGACTCGCCCCAATTCATCCAACAGATTCGCTCGCACGACCCGAATCAGGCCCGCCGTGCCACCGACACCCACCACCACCGCCGGCAGCCAGACGTGCTTGAGGAGGTCAATGAACTTGGCGAAGCTCCAGGGGGCCATGACATATTTGTCCGAAAACAGCCCGACGGCAACGTTACCTGTGATCAGGAAGTAATTCCACAGGATGATCAAAGCCAGCAGAAAGTTCGGAATGGCGATGCCGATGAAGCCGATGAGGGTCGAGACGTAGTCGCCGACCGAGTACTGATGGGTGGCCGAATAGAGGCCAATGGGAATCGCGATGGCGTAAGTCAGCAGCAGCGACAGCAGCGAGATCGTCAGGCTCCAGGGAAGTCGGTCGAACACCAGCTTCGTCACCGGCTGATTCCACTCGAGCGAGCGCCCCAGGTCGCCCTGCAGCATGTTGCCCATCCAGCGGACGTAACGCACGAACACCGGATCGTCCAGGCCGTAGCGCAGCCGCAGCGAGGCAATCTCAGATGGATCAATGGACTGCTGCTGCTGGATAAGCCGATCCACATAGGCATCCATATAGTCGCCGGGAGGCAGTTCGATGATGGCATACGAAATCATCGAGACCGCAATCAGGGTTGGAATCATCAGCAGCAGCCGGCGCAGGATGAACATCCACATGCCCATACTCCTCAGAATCAGAATGCCGGCTCAGGCGAGTGAAAGCTCAGCCAGATAGATCGCGGACGGCGCCAGGCCCGTGCCGCTGCCTTCATGGCTGGAATAGAAAGAAAGCAATCCCCGTGTAGGACTCAGCTCGACGAATCCCGGATAGGAGTTGTCGCCTCCGCTCGGGAGTTCCATGATTTCGTTGAGGGTGTCGTTCTCGAGCCAGTAGATGGTGGTCACGGGTCGGTCTTTGTTAATCGTCTTTCTCCCGCCCACCAGATAGCGGGTCCCCCATTTAGCCAGCAGCGGTCCGCCGATGTGACGATCCAGGTTCGTCTGCGACCAGTCCGTGAAGGGCGGTTGTGACCGGCAGACCTGGGCCGGCCGCTGCCCCATCCCCCGGGCTACCGCCAGGATGCTGCCATCGTCTTCGAACACGAACGCCGTTTCATCCCCGCCATGCGGCTGCATGAGTCCTTGGGGCGTCCAATTGAAGCCATCCTGGCTGCTCATCAGCCACGACTCCATCAATGTATCGCGTTCGCGGCGGTCTTCCACGACGATGAAGTCACGATGCCGCCTACCGTTCAGATAGGCCACGCCGTCGTGCGCGGCAGCCCGCCAGATATAATAGCCATGGGTGCCGTTCAGCAGGACCGGCCCATGCCAGGCCGCGCCATCAGCGCTCCAGGCGCAGTACCCCAGGTGATCGTTGATATCGCGCTGCACGGAATCGTTGGGATTCACCCACCAGGTGCCAGAGTAGACGAACAACCTGTCTTTGAAGACAAGGAAATGGGGATCCCGGACATCGCGCTGGGGGACGCTGAAAGAATGGACTTGCTGCCAGGTCTGACCATCCGCGCTGCGCATAACGATGATGCGAGAAGATGTGAAGAGCATGTGTCCATCGGGGCAATTGCGGAACGTCAAGTAGAACTGCCCACGAAAACGACAGAGGTCTGTGAAGGCGTTGTGGTTGCCATCATCGAACAGGCGGCGGACCGATTCCAGCTTAAGTGAAGTGTTCATTCCGGTTACTCCTCTCTACAATGAGGCGGTGTGCGGCAATACGCGCCTGGGATCGGATAGCCGATCCAGACAGAACATATTGCTGATGGGAGGCTCATTCCCCGGCTGCAATTGGCGGCATTATACCGCCTGCTGAAACCACTGTCAAGGTTAGGTCATTTCAGGTTCGTGTATCCCGATCGGCATTGTGCGTGCGTGTTGACGCACGCCCACCGCCGTGATATGATACGGCGCAGTCATCCGAACCACCGCAAAGACGGGAGACCCTTTATGTCCGCAGGCGATTTCTACTTCGCCATCAATGCCACCTTCCGATTCATCCACGATACCTACGGAAAAGATGCACTGATTGATTATTGGGCCACGATGGCGCGCGAGTACCACGCCGGCAGCGCGGCGCGCTTCCGCAGCGGCGGCCTGGCGGAGGTTCGACGCTACTGGGCCGACTACTTCGCGCACGAACCGGGCGGCGACGTGGCCGTCCGCCTGACGGAGCGCGGGGTCGAGCTGGATGTGGCTGACTGTCCGGCCATCCGCTGGCTGAAGGACGGCGGCCGCGAGATCGGGCCCTACTACTGCGAGCACCGCCACACCGGCCCCACGGCCATCGCCGAGCAGGCCGGGCTGATCTTCACGCTGGAAGGCGGCGGCGGTGTCTGCCGCCAAGTCTTCGCCACGAACGGAGGCGTCGCATGATCGGCGTGCAGGACTTCATCGGCTATTACGATTGGACGTTCGAGTATTTGCGGCGCAACTACGGCGAGGCGGCCGTGCGGGATTATTGGCAGCGCGCCATCTCGCTGGATTCTCAGCGCCACGCCCGCGACCTGATCGAAGCGCACGGCTTCGATGGAATGGCCGAATACTGGGGCCACACCCTCGCGATGGAGGAGGCGGGCTACACCTTCGACCGCGGGGCGGATTACTTCCGCATTGACATGTTCGCCTGCCCGTCGAAGGGCCATCTGATCCAGCGCGGCCTGGCGGCCTATCACGACTACTGCGAGCACTGCATGGGCTGGATCAAGCCGATGATGGACGATGCGGGATTCGCGATCAACCACGAGCACAACCACGCCGGGCAGTGCTATTGGGAGATGCGGCGCGCGGACGATCGCCTGGCCGAGCCGCCGCCGAACCGCGGCCCGCACGATGTGCGTAGCCTGCCGCCCGCAACATGGCAACAGGAGCAGCACCATCTGTATGTCAACAGCGAGCGGCGAGAAATGATTGGAGACACATGAAGCAGCGTCATTTGGTCTACGGCCTAAACCACGGCTACATCCACGATTGGCTGGCGCTGGGGCCGGCGATCACCCCGGTTACGGCGCCGCCGCAGGCTGGCGAGGACGCCCTGACCTATCGCGACCGCCTGTTGCAGGCCGCGGATCATGTCACGTGTGATTTTTCCCGGCCGCCCCAGGAGATCGAGAAGGTCGAGCGGTTCGGTGAGCCGCTCTACTGGGAGGTCATGCACTGCCAGGATGATCATCTGGTCGAAAAGGACGTCACGCTGGCCGCCTACAGCCATGTGCGTGCCTGGGCGTTCACTCGCTTCTCTGCACCGGGCGCGCAGACCGCCACGCTGCGCTTGACCGTCTGCTGCCCGGCCAGCATTTGGCTGAACGACCGGCATCTGGGATATTGCGCGCAGACGGCCGCCCCGGACGATCCGGCAGCGCAAACCTATGCCTTCACCGCCGATCTGAAGCCGGGGCACAACGACCTGCTCGTGCGGCTGGAACAGATCGCGGCCGGCGATGTCGCGTTGGCGCTGGCCGTGCGCGTGGATGGCCCAGCCGCAGCCAAAATCAAGGTCAGCGTGCCGACCCTCACCGAGGAGCCGGCGCAGCGGCAGGCGTGGGAGCGTGCGCTGGAGCACGTCCACCTCGACCGGGCGATCTATCAGCGCGACCAGCCGGTCATGATCGTCTGTGACGATGCTATGCCGGGCACACGCGCCGGTTCGATCCGCCTGCAGCAGCCCGATGGCCTGACCTACGGCCGGATGGATGTCACCTTCCAGGCCGGCGCGCGGCTCGAAGGGCTGCTCGGCGCGCAATTGGCCGCCGGCCCCATGCAGGCGGTGCTCACGCCGCCCATCGAAGACTACTATACCCAGGGCTTCCGAGCGCGGCGGGTGCTGCCCTTCACCGTCAACATGGGCGTCACGGCCAGCGAACCCGACGGCGACTACGACGACCGGCTGATCACGATCATCCGAGAGGCCGCGCGGGGCAACGACCGCCTCTACGCCGAGCTTGCCAAGATGGCCCTCGGCTGGTGGCAGACCCTCGATCCGCGCGGCATCCGCGCGGCAATGGCGCGAGTGGGCCGCGGCGAGCAGGGCTGCCTGGACGACCTGCTCGGCCTCGTGACGATGCGCGTGCGCATGGGGCACTACCCGCAATTCCCCGCCGATCTCCTGGGAGAGATTGACGAGTCGCTGCTTTCCTGTAACTATGCATCCGCACAGACTCCCGCTCTGGCCGGTCTTCGCGAAGCACCCCTGTGGGACCGACCGAGCCAGTTCGAGGTTGACTTGTCCGTCGAGAGCGACCAGATCACCCGCTATACCGCGCAGATCATCGCCGGGCAACTCTTC
>CAZYHE010000455.1:0-4466 GCA_964647225.1 uncultured Anaerolineales bacterium | reverse complement strand
TTCCTGCAACGCGTCGTGCAATTGGTGGAGAAACCGCATCTGCTGATGGCCTGATTTACGTTCGGGGCGGAACGGCTGAAGCCGTCATTACCGGCGCGGCCATCTGGATCGCATCCACAGGGCAGACCGCGGCGCAAATGGCGCACCCCAGGCAATGTTCGCCATCTACCAGGGCCGGGTAGCGCGCGCGGCCGACCTTGCCTTCCCCCGCGACCGCCCCGATCACGCCGACCGGGCAGGCTTGCACGCAGATGTTGCACGCGAGGCAGGCGCGCAACTCCCAGGCTGGCCGCGGCCACAGCGCGGGCTTGAGATGGGCGACCGGTTGGCCTTCGCCGTCGAGGACCGCCCCGAACGCGCAAATCCGGCCGCACGCGGCGCACGCGATGCACAGCCGCGGATCAATGACGTACAATTGCCGGCGCTCGCCGCGGATCGCGTCGGTCGGGCAATAGCGCGGACACAGCCCACACCCCCGGCACTGATCAGTAATCACAAAGGTCACGGCGCTACCTCCGGCCAGGCGGCATCCAGGCCGAGGGCAGCCAGATCATCCGCCGGTGGCCGCCCGGCCGCATCCCAACCGATGGCTTCCCAATAGAGCGGGATCAACGCTTCGAGCGGCACGCTGGCGCCGCGGTTGGCCCCGCGTGCGAGCGGCGGCCGGCCGAGCGCCCGCTCGTTGATCGCGTGGCTGAGCGCCAGCCCCTCACGCGCGTTGAACGACTGGCGGGCCGATTGGATGTTCCACCCGACCCGCAGATATTCCTCCGGCGACCGCGCCCAGCCCGTCGCGGCGTTCAGCCACTCGAAGATCGGGAAACGATGGACGCCCAGGAACGCGCCGAAGAGACAGCCACCCGCGCCGTTCAGCAGCGCGGTGAACTGGCTGCACGCGGCCGCCCAGGCCGCCTTCTCGCGATCCGCCACGTACTTGCTGCGTTTGAGATAGAAGCGCGGCCGGACGCGCGGCAGGCTCGGTGCGCGCCGCCAAAGCTGGAACATCTCGTAGTAAAGATACGCGCCGAGGGTGTGCCGGCCGGGCGTTGGCTCGACGGCGGCGTGGAGCGCGAAGCCGGGATCGTTGCGGGGGTCGTGCATCGCCAACTCCTGCCCGCCAGCCTGCACTGCAAAGCGCGCCGCGCCCGCCCTGAGCGGTCCAGCCGAAGGGTCCCCGCTGATCCGTGCGGCCGCGACCCGGCTGCCATCGGCCAGCAGGTCGCCGATCCCCTCGCGGCGGATCATCAGATCGAGCAACGCCAGGATCGCCGCGCTGTCCCCCCAGGTCAGCGCCAGCCCGCCCGTGTCCTGGGGACCGAGCAAGCCGTTCTCGTAGCACTCGATGGCGAAGGCCACCGTCCCGCCCGCGGAGATCGAATCCATCCCCGCCCGGTTCAACATCTCGTTGGCGGTGAAGATGCTCTCCAGATCCTCGTTCAACAGCAGACCGCCGAGCGCCAGGATCGTCTCATACTCCGGCTTATGCGTCTCGGCGCGGCCCTCGTTGAAGCGCGCCAGCCCGCCGCAGCCGATCGGGCAAGCGTAGCAGTGATATTTGACCGTCTCGCGCGCCCGAATGTGATCCGGGTTCACGCTGGCCGAGCGCGCCGGCGGAAAATCGGCGTTCGTGCCGGCCCAGTTACGAATCGGCGCGTCGCCGGTCTCGATGCTGTATTGGTTCAGGCCGGCGGTGCCGTATTTCGCCAGGAAGAACTTGTAGAGGAGACCATCCTGGCGCATCTGCAACGGCATGATCCGCAACGCCGTGGCGAGCAGGCGCGTGGCGATGCCATTCAGGAAGGGCGGCTGGAGGGTCGCGACCCGCGAGAAACGCTCGGTCAGGCGCTGCATCTCGGCGGGTTGCGCCACGGGGATCGCGTACATCCCCTGGAGCGCCACCGCCTTGAGCCGCTTGGCGCCCATCACCGCGCCCAGCCCGGAACGCGCGGCCAGCCGCCCGCCGTCGTTGGCGATGCCGGAGATCAACGAGCGCTTTTCCCCGGCCGGCCCGATGCAGGCCACGCTGAGCGTTTTGCCGGTGTGGGCCGCATGCAGGGCATCCTCTGTCTCGCGCGTATCTTTGCCCCACAGATCGGCCGCATCGCGCAACTCGACCCGACCGTGGCCGACGTACAGGTAGACCGGCCGCGGGCTGATCCCCGTGAAGAAGATGCCGTCGTAGCCGCACTGCTTGATCGCCGGCGCGAGCGTCCCGCCGCAATTCGCGTCGCCCCACGTACACGTCAGCGGCGACTTGGCCGCCGCCATCCAACGGCCGGTCAACAGGCTGCCGGTCCCGGTCAGCAGGCCGGAGACGAACGCCAGCACGTTGTCGGGGCCGAGCGGGTCGGCGCCCGCGGGCATCCGCTGATAGAGGTAGTAGGTGGCCAGCCCCAGGCCCGCGAGGAAGTCCCGATAGACCTGCTCGGGCACGTCCTCCTCGCGCCAGCGGCCCGTGGTCAAATCCACCCACAGGATCTTGCCGGTTACGGCATACATCATCGGAACCTTCCGAGCTACCAAATCCCCGGCAGGAGACGGTATTTGACCTTGTGGCGATACTCGGCGTAACCGGGCAGATCGCGCAGCAAGACCTGTTCCTCGTTGCGGATGCGCGCCGCCAGCAGGGGCACGATGAACAGGGCCGGAATCAGCGCCCAATAGGAGCCGAGCGCCAGCGGCGAGGCGATGTACATCAGACTGATGCCAGAATACATGGGGTGGCGCACGATGGCGTAGGGACCGGTGGAAACCACTTTCTGATTGGCGTCCACTTCCACCACGCGCGAAAGGAAACTGTTCACCGTCAATACCCAGACAAAAATCATGTACCCGGTGAAAACGAACACGTCGGCGACGATGGATACCAGCGGCGGGACATTCGACCAACCGAAGCGCACATCCAGGCCCGGCAGGATAAACGCCACCAGGAAGTAGATGTAGGACAGGCCGATGATCTTTCGCTGCGCCGACTCTCTTTCTCGCATGCGCATGCGGCGCTCAAGCAGGGCGGGATCGTTTTTCAGCAGATACACCAGGGTGAAAACCAGCGGGATGACGAGCGTGGCAAGATACATCCAGCCCTGCCAGTAATCCCATCTTCCGGCGGGCAGGACGACGATGAGCGCAATGATGGGCAAGCCCAGCCCAACGCGCAGGATGGCGGCTTTGGTCAACTCTGCGGAGGGGCGCTTTTCGTTCATTCGATCGCCGCCTTGCGTCCCTGGATCGCCCGCAGCCGCGCCGCGTCGAACTTGGGCCGGCGGTCGAACCGGAAGATGCCGTTCTGCTCCTGGAACACGTCGGTGAGCTGAGTGTAGCAGTAGCCGAACATGCGCTGATCATCCAACAGCGCATCACACAACGCCGCGAAGCGCGCGTAAAACTCGTCGAGCGTGCGCGGCCGGTCGCCGTAGCCCCACGACGCCTCCCCTTCCCGCGCATCCGGGTTCCACCACGTCCCGCCGAACTCGCTGCAGAAATAGGGCTGGCCGCGGAACGGGATCGAGATCGGCTGGCCGTTGCGGGCGTTGAGATAGGGCTTGCCCTGAGCCAGCGGGGCCATCATGGCCGCGAACTTGGCCGGGTCTTGCTCATAGTTGTGGCTGTCGTAGACGTCGGCTTCGGGCACGCGGTGCGAATAGCCCGACGTGTCGAGCACCGGCCGGGTCTGATCCATGGCTTTCGTCGCCAGGAACATCCCGCGCGTCACATCGTCCAGGGCCGTGATCTTGTCGGTGAGGAGCTGCCACGTCTCGTTGAGCGGGCACCAGCCGACGATGGCGGGGTGCGAGTAGTCGCGTTCGAGCGCCTCCAGCCATTGCGTGATGTAGGTTGCGGCCGGCTGCTGGTTGTCGCCGTCCGGCCCGAAGCCGTTGCAGCCCCAATCCGGGAACTCGCCCCACACCAGGTAGCCCAGCCGGTCGGCGTGGTAGAGGAAGCGCTCCTCGAACACCTTCTGATGCAGCCGCGCGCCGTTGAACCCGACCGCCATGCTCAGCTCGATGTCGCGGCGCAACGCCTCGTCGGTCGGCGCGGTGTAGATGCCGTCGGGATAGAAGCCCTGGTCGAGCACCAACCGCTGGAAGAGCGGCTGGCCGTTCAGCTTGATCGCCGGCCCTTCGATGCTGATCCCCCGCAGGCCCGCGTAGCTCGTCGCCCGATCCACGATCACCCCGTCGGCGTCGGCGACGGCGATCTCCAGGTCGTACAGGAACGGGTCGGCCGGACTCCAGAGGCGGCGGTGTTCCTCAGGGATGGGGAGGTCGAGGCTGGGATTTAGATCGAGACCGAGCCGGCAGGTCGCCTTGGCGATGATCTCGCCGCCGACCCGGATCGCCGCGCCCAGCTCCGCGCCCGGCGTTGCGCCGGCCACCGGCACTTGCAAGTGGAACAGCCCCCGGCTCACGTCGGGCGTGATGCGCGGCCGGCCCAGGCGCATCGCGGGCACGGGTTCCAGCCACACC
>CAZYHE010000454.1:0-4468 GCA_964647225.1 uncultured Anaerolineales bacterium | reverse complement strand
CGCCGGGGGACGCCCGGCCGCAGGCCCTTTAGCCGCGATTTCAATCGCCCCGCGAATGAATTCGGGGCAAAGGGGCGGCCCGCCGCGAGGTCGGCCGCCGCCGACCAGATGCGCGTCCCCGCCGGGGGACGCCCGGCCGCAGGCCCTTTAGCCGCGATTTCAATCGCCCCGCGACTACCGGCCCATCAATCGCCGCAGCGCGCGCCAGACGGCCCGCAGCGGTCGCAGCGCGTGATGGCGGGCGATCCAGAACCACGCCAGCCAACGCGCGCCGCGGGCCGGCCAGCAGCGTTGACCATCCCGATAGGCCGCCGCGACCATGCCGAGGATCTGATCATGCGTCAGCGGCGCGTCGGCCGTCAGAGCACCATCCCCCTGCGTCACCCATCGCTCACCGGCGCGGCGCACCAGTCGGTGGGCGATGAGCCGATCGCCGGCGGCGAACACCACCAGCACGCCGAGCGGCGGCGGTTCGGGCAGCGGGATCACCTCGATCTGACACGCGGGGGGCAGCGTCGGGGTCATGCTGCGGCCCCGCAGTTGCCAGCGAAAACGCCCCTCGGCCGCCAACGCCTGCCGCAGCAGCGGAGTCAGCGCCTCGAACCGGAGCGGCGGCGTCTCGCTCACGAAGTCGCCAGCTTTTCCCGGAAGAAAGCGGCGGTCTGCGCCAGGCCGTCGGCGAGGCGCACTGCGGGCGACCAGCCCAACTCGGCGCGCGCCTTATCCGCGGCCAGGTAGGAGTGGCGCACCTCGCCGGGCTTGGCCGGGCCGTGCGCCTCGGCCAGGGTGTAGCGGGTGATCTCCGCCAGTTCGCCGAACACCGTGTTGATGTCGGTCGGCACGCCCGTCCCGATGTTGTAGACCCCCTGGCCCTGCGTCACGGCCAGCAGATTGGCGGCCGCGACATCGGCCACGTAGACGAAATCACGCGTTTGCCGCCCGTCGCCGTGGATCAGCACCGGCTGCCCGGCCAACATCCGCGCCGAAAAGATCGCGACGACCCCACCCTCCCCCTCGGCGTCCTGCCGCGGGCCATAGACATTCGCATAACGCAATAGGCAATACGCAATCCCATAGTTATGCTGATACGTCGCGATGTAATACTCGCAGGCCAGCTTGCTGGCGCCATACGGATCGAGCGGCCCCAGCGGGCACGCCTCGGTGGCGGGCAACTCGGCCGGATCGCCGTAGAGCGCGCCGCCGGTCGAGGCGAAGATGAACTTGCGCAGGGTGCCCGTCGCCCGGCCGGCCTCCAGCAGGTTCAGCGTGCCGATGACGTTGGTCGTCGCATAGCCGGCCGGGTCGCGCAGGCTCTCCCGCACGTCGGCCAGCGCGGCTTCGTGGATGACCACCTGAGGCCGCTCGGCCGCAAACACCTCCCGCAGCGCGGCGGCGTCCCGGATGTCGGCCCGGTGAAAATGCGCGGCGGGGTTGACGTTCTCCCGCTTGCCCCGCACCAGGTTGTCCACCACCGAGACGGTGTGACCGGCTGCGATCAGGGCATCTACGATGTGCGAGCCGATGAAGCCCGCGCCGCCCGTCACCAGGATTCTTTCAGTGTCCAATGTCCCCTCCCTCACTCCCCGATGATCTTGACCAGGACGCGCTTGGCCCGGCCGCCGTCGAACTCGCCGTAGAAGATCTGTTCCCACGGGCCGAAATCGAGCCGGCCCCCGGTCACCGCGACCACGACCTCGCGGCCCATGACCTGGCGCTTGAGGTGCGCGTCGGCGTTGTCTTCGCCGGTGAGATTGTGACGATAGCGGCCGGTCGGCTCGTGCGGGGCAAGCTGTTCCAGCCAGGCCTCGTAGTCTTTATGTAAACCCGATTCGTCATCGTTGATGAAGACCGAGGCGGTGATGTGCATCGCGTTCACCAAACACAGCCCCTCTCTGATCTTGCTCTCACGCAGACACGCCTCGACCTGCGGCGTGATGTTGACAAACGCCCGCCGCCCCGGCACGTTGAGCCAGAGTTCCTTACGATAACTGATCATGGCCACCTCCCCCGTTGCGTCTTACGAAGATACCTTGGGTAACGCCACCACCAACTCATTCGCTTCCTGGTAGATGGCTGGCTCGCGACCTGTGGCCTGACGCACCAGTTGGATGGTGCGATAAACGCCGCTGCCGATACCGGTGACGAAGCCCAGCCGGCTGAGCAGCGTGTAGATCATCGGATTACGCAGGACGTGCGCGGCGCCCAGTTTCATGGCTTCGATGGTGACAGAGTTGGGCAGGCCGCCGGGCGTGCGCACCTCGACGCGGTCATCGAAGACGAAGACCCGTACCGGCGCAGACACGGTGTAGTCTCGGTGCGCGAGCGCGTTGACCAACGTCTCGCGCAACGCCTCTTGTGGCAGTTCGGGGAAGGTCTCCGGCGCAAAACCCTGGATGCGATGCGCCGAGCGCAGGTGGATCGCCAGGAAACGAGCGCTGTCTTCCATGATCGCCGGCAGCGTGCCCGTGATCTGCTTAGCGTCGCTCGGCGCGGCCGCCAGATCGTGACCCGGAATGCGCGCCGCGACCACGTGAGCTTGCGGCAAGAAACGCCCCGGCTCGCGACCGAAGAACAAAAGGCACGCCACCGTCGGGACAAGTTGGGCGTTCAACTCCCGCGCCAGCCCCAGGTTGCGCAACAGCCCCTCGTCGCCCGTCAGCAAACCTTCAGCCCCGCGGCTGTACACTTGTTGAACGAAGTTCCGAAATGCGGCAAAGTCCAGGTCGGCAAGGGAGGCGCGCAGCATCAGGGTTTCATCGTAGAAGAGACTCTCGGCTGACTGGAATAAGCGCAGCAACTCCTGGCGCGATGCCTGTCGCCGGCCGGACGACGTCCGCGTGTAGTAGACGCCGCGGTTGGTCCGGTAGGGGCGCTGATCGCCCTTGGGCACATTGATGATGACCACGCTTTTCCCATCGCCCGCGATAGCCGTCTCTTGCACCACCGTCAGGGGCGGCTCGCAATTTTGATAGGCGACCAGATCCACAGTCTGCATGGCGCGGTCGGCATCGCTCACGCCAACAATCCGGCGTCCGTCACTGACGCCCAGGATCAACTGGCCGCCGTCGGTGTTGGCAAAAGCCACCAGCACGGCCGCCAGGCTATCGGCATGGATCGGCCACTCCTTGAACTCAGTATGCAGGTCTTCGCCCGTGGCGATGCGTTGTTGCAGAGTTTCAAGATTCATGGGTGCCCCCCCTTGAACTTCCTCATTCGTCCAGCCCATACCGCCGCCGCTCCTCCGGTGTGAAGAGCGGCGGGTCGCGTTGGATGAGCGTCTGCGCCTGCGCCAGCAAGTCAGCGATATCCGCGACCCAGATGCGGGCGGTCTGGTCGTAGCTGGCGGTGACGATGCGCCGGCCGTCGGGGTTGTACGCGGCCGAATTGACCCCGTCCGTGTGGCCCTGGAGTTGGCGCAACTCGACGCCGGTCTCGGCATTCCAAATGCGGGCGGTCCCGTCGGTGCTGGCGGTGACGATGCGCCGACCGTCGGGGCTGTACGTCGCTGAGTTGACCGGGCCGGCGTGACTCCGACCGGGCAGATTCATGCGCCAGCCAAGCGCCCTCGTCTCCTGTACGGCCTCCTGCAAAGCGATATCGGCGCTCGCCGCGACGTAGCCATCGCTCCTGAGGGTGGTATTGACCGCTTCGCTCGCCAGCAGCAGGGCCAGCGATGGGTCATAGACCGGTTTTGACAACTCGAGTTGGACGCTGGCTGCCAGCTCACCCGCCTTGGCCCGGCGCGCCGCTCTCTCAGCTTCTCGTGCTTTTTCGTCGGCGCGCTGCTTCTCATCCTCAGCAGCTCGTCGCTGGATCGCTTCAGCGGTTGCCGCCGTTTGGGCCTCAGCTTGGCGCGTGACTGCCACGGCCTCAGCAGTTCTGCGCAGCGCGACTTCCGTATCTGCCCGGTAGAAAAAGACCGCCGCCACCGCTGCCGCAACGAGCGCCAGCGCCAGCGCCACAACCAGGAACCGATTGCGACCGCGCAACCGATGAGCCGCCTGCGTTCTCTCCTCCGCACGGCGCTGCTGCTCCTCCGCCAACGCCCGCGCCTGGGCCAACTCCCGCTGGCGCTGTTCTTCCTCGGCGCGGCGCTCCGCTTCGCCGCGTTCCGTTGCCCCACGGATGAACGCCGCCGCAGCCCCGCCCAGGTTGATCCTGCCGCTGGCCAAACGCTCCTGTGCTACCGCCAGCCGTGCGCCAGCGTAGAGGTAGCTTGGGTTCTGGCCGCTTCTCTCCCATCCCGCTGCATCCCCGGCAATCTCGTTCTGCAGGGCAATCGCCTCACGGTTTTCGTCCACCAGCCGGCGCAGCCACGGCCAGGCCTCGATCAACTTCTCGTGCGCCAGGGTGACGGTGCGACTATCCAAGACCCCAAGTGTCTCCGCGAGGGTCTCCCGTGGGGGCGCCGCCGCGGTTGTGATCAGCCGGCCATCGGCCAGGGCGACCACGACCACGCCCACACGGT
>CAZYHE010000453.1:0-4468 GCA_964647225.1 uncultured Anaerolineales bacterium | reverse complement strand
TCAGGTAAGTCTGCGCTACATGCTGTACATCCGCAGGTGTAACGGCTTCAAGCTTATCCAGATAATGGATAAACCAATCGTAATTGTCAAACATCTCGGCAAAACCCAGCCAAAACGCCTGGTTCGTAATTGTCTCACTGCCATAAGCGAAGAGGGCTTTGGATTGTTTGAGGGCACGCGCCAGCTCATCTGGTTTAGGAGGAGAATCTTGTAAACGTTTCAACTCGTCATCCAATACGGCGATGGCTTCATCGGCTTTATGATCAGGATGAAGGGTGAAGGCGATCCCGTACAAGTATGGGTCGATGGTTGCCAGCAAAGTGCCGTAGGTGTTAATCGCAATCTCTTTCTCCACCAGAGCACGGTAGAGGCGGGAGGTCTTATTAGATACGCCGCCACCGCCGAACATGTTCAGGCTGGATGGACCGCTCAGCAGGCTGTCCAATGCCATCAACGCCAGGAAGTCCGGGTGGGATGCTGCGGGGACATGATAGGCTGTCTGGATATAGGTGGTTTCACCCGGTCCTGTGAGGTGGATACGCCGTTCACCGCATTGGGGTGGTTCAGGGCGCACCAGACGCGAGGGTTCCTCCCCCGCTGGAATGTCGGCATACAACGCTTGCAGACGCGCCAACACCGTTTCACTGTCGAAATCACCGGCGATGGAGATGATGGCGTTTTGGGGGGTGTAATATGAATGATAATGCCTGTACAGGTCATCGCGTTGGATGGTGAGGATATCCGCCATGTCACCGATGATCTCATGGTGATAGGGATGGACGCGAAAGGCGGCGGCTCCCAATTCTTCCGCCAGGCGGAAGGTCGGTTCGTTTTCTTCGCCTTCCCGTTCGGATATGACCACCGTTCGTTCGGCTTCCACCTCTTCGGGGTCGTAAAGCGCATTGAGCATCCGGTCTGCTTCCAGATACAATGCCAGGTCGATCTGATCGGCAGGCATGACCTCATAATAAGTCGTCCAATCCTGGAAGGTGAGCGCATTCCACAAGCCGCCGGCGCGAGCAATGATCGTGTCGAGTGTACCGGCAGGAAATTGGGGGGTGCCCTTAAATTGCATGTGTTCCACCCAGTGCGAGATACCGGTATGACCGGTCGGCTCATCTCGCGAACCAACACGGTACCACACCCAATGGCTGATCATGGGAATGGTGTGAATCTCTTTAAGACGGATTTGTAATCCATTGGGAAGCATCGTGTCGAATACAGCATTGTTATCCATATTTTTAAATTTCGTCCATATTTAATTGCTGATTTGCCACCCGAGCCAGGGCTTCTTCGATACTGAGATTCTCGATAGAGAGGCGCAAATAAGTATATTTGAATAAATCACGCAGGATGGCGGTTATCGGGGCAGCCAGAATCATCCCCGCGATTCCGCCCATCTCTGCTCCAATCAGCAAGACCATCATGACCAAGGCTGGATGCAGAGAAAGGCTGGTGCCCATGACGCGCGGCTTGAGGAAGATCGCTTCGACCTGTGAAATAATCATATAAAGAATGAAAGTCATAAGGAGAGCCGTAGGATTCTGCGCCAGCGCAATACCCAGGGCTGGGATCATTCCGATCAAAGGTCCAATCATGGGGATGGCTTCCATAATCGCCGCAAAAATACCTAAAACAATGAAGTATGGCACGTTGATTGCTGCCAATCCAGCAAACGCGGCGAAACCCACGATCAGGCAGAGAATCAATTGCCCACGCAGAAAAGCGTCGAAGATGGTGTCCATGATATGAAAGACGGCTTTCACATCTCCGCGAAAAGAGAGCGGCACGATATTAACCATGTCCTTGGTAAGGTGGGGAGCATCGTTCAGGACATAAAACAACCAGATGGGTATAATCAGAATACCCAGCACCACGCTGATTGTTTTAGAGAAAACATCGAAGACACCCGCCGCCCCACTTTGGAAAGTATTCAAAAATGTCTCCAAAAGACGCTGCCCGATGGATTGAATTTGAGACATAATCTGTTGGCGCGTGTTTTCAGCAATATTCTTCTCATAAGTTTCCAGAATATCAGCGAACTGCTGGCTTTGCACCCAGTTGTTGGTTTGTTCTCCCACGCGGCTTGCCAATACCGGAGCAGCAACGACCAGGTTACTCACTTCCTGAATGACGCTCGAAAAGAAGATATAGAAAGTGGCTACGATCAGAATAATGAGGGTAAGATAGACGATCATGATGGCAGTTACACGTGCCAGCTTGCGCCGCTTAATGATTGCTGGCATGCGTACTTCCAAACGATTGACCAGCGGGATGACCAGATAAGCGATGACAAAGCCAACCACAAACGGGTAGAGGATGCTCAGGGTGCGATAGAGAATAAAGGCAACCAGGGCAAAAGCGATACCAACCAGGATAAGCCGGTTGCGCCGCGCTACATCGGGTTGATTTATGTTTGGCGTTGGACTTGTCATAAAAATAAATTCTCTCCTCATTAGATTTTACCCTAAGATTGCAGGTTTCGCTCTTAATTTTCTCTTCTTGATTATAATACTCACGGTTCGGTCAAATTTTGACGAAAAACGGAAAATGTGATAAGGTATCTGAATGGCAGAAGAACTCAACGTAATGACAGAACAAGTGGACGACCTACCAGTATTGTTGGCGCAAGGCAATAAAATAGGGATACCGGAAATATTAGACAATCGTTTCAAACCGCATGGCAACTGGCAAGGGACGAGTTTGGGATGGACTGTCCTAGTTTGGTTGGCACATATACTATCAGAAGGGGATCATCGACTGAACCAAGTCGAGGAATGGGTAGAAAAACGGGAACACACATTGGAAATCAGCACTGGACAGGGATGTCGGGCGATGGAGTGGAGTGATGATCGATTAGGGATCATTCTGGATCGACTAGCGGATGCCGAGAAGTGGAATGCATTTGAAAGCGACATCAATCGGCGCACTATCCGGGTATACAATCTGAAGCCAAGTCGGGTGCGGGTGGACAGCACCACGGTAAGCGGATACTGGACAGTTACAGAAGGGGGGCTGTTTCAATATGGACATAGCAAAGATCATCGTCCGGATCTACCGCAACTGAAGGTGATGCTGTCAGCGTTGGATCCGATGGGGATGCCGGTAGCGACTCAGGTGGTATCGGGGGAATGTGCGGATGACAAATTGTACATTCCAGCCATACAACAAGTGAGTGACAGCATGGATGAACATGGGCTGTTGTACGTAGGAGACTGTAAAATGGCAGCTCTGGGGACACGGGGGTTTATTCAGAACATGCAGGATTACTACTTATGCCCATTATCCGAAGTCCAGGTGACGAGGGAAGTCCTAGGAATGTATTTGGAGCCAGTGTGGAGCGGGAAACAAGCATTGAAACCTATTGGACGAGAAAACGCAGAAGGGGAAATGGAGAAAATAGCCGAAGGGTATGAGGAAATTATCTCGTTGAATGTGGAAGTGGATGAAAAAAGGATAACATGGAATGAGAGGCGATTGATAGTCCGCTCACTCAAGTATGCTCTCTCTTCGGAAGAAGGGCTGCGCACTCGCCTAGCGAAGGCACAAGCTGAGTTGATTGAGTTGAACGTATCCAAGCAAGGCAAAAAGCAAATCAAAGACCGAGCCAGTATGCAGACCGCCGCCGAAAAGATACTCAAACACTACCGGGTAGTAAACTTGGTGAAATTGGAGATCACTGAACAGAGTGAAGAAAGACATATTAGAGCTTATGACGGACGTCCGGCTCGGATAGAGGAGGAGTGTACGTTGACTTTACACGTCGAAATTAATGACCAAGCTGTTCAAGAAGCAGTGCGTTGGTTAGGTTGGCGGGTGTATGCTACCAACCAGCCTGAAGAAGTATTGCCTCTAGAGAAAGCTGTTCTAGCTTACCGGGAAGAATATCTGGTCGAACGTGGTTTTGGTCGGTTGAAGGGAAAACCATTGTCTGTGTCTCCGATGTATTTACAAAGTGACGAACGCGCCACTGGTTTGATCCGGCTGCTCTCGATTGGACTACGTATCTTAACCTTGATAGAATATCAAGTGCGGCAACGCTTGGCAGATTTGAAAGAAAAATTGCCCGGTATGTACGCAGGAAACCCCAAACGAACCACAGAACGCCCCACGGCAGAAGCAATGCTTCGGTCTTTCAAGGGTATTTATCTGTCTGTTGTGATCCTTGGTGAGCAAGTATTTTATCACGTGACACCCCTCTCTGTCGTTCAGGTAAAGATTCTATCTTTATTGGACTTCTCATCGGATATTTACACCCAACTCGTTAGCAATTTTCCTAAACCCGCTGGAAAAATGACCGAACCATGAGCTCATAGTAACGTAAATTAAAATATATCCAGCAGGGAATTACCCCACCGTCCAATTTATCTTTTCCACTCTAAAGAAATTCTGCCGCGCTCGATTTCCACCTTTTGGATAATCACATCGACGATATCACCTACTTTGATGTGGGCATTCAGTGGTATCT
>CAZYHE010000452.1:0-4477 GCA_964647225.1 uncultured Anaerolineales bacterium | reverse complement strand
GCCTTCTGCGCCACGTTTTCGGCCGTGATGCCCAGGTGCGCCATCACGGCCGGCCCTTTGCCCGATTCGCCAAAGCGATTGATGCCGACGTTGGCGCCGGCCAGGCCGGTGTAACGCTCCCAGCCCATCGTGATCCCCGCTTCGACCGACACACGGGCAGTGATCGCCCGCGGCAGGACGCTTTCCCGGTAGGACGCATCCTGCGCCTCGAAGAGTTCCCAACTCGGCATGCTGACCACGCGGCACGCCACGCCTTTGCCCGCCAGCAGGTCGCGCGCGGCCACCGCCACCGAGACCTCGGAGCCGGCGGCGAGCAGAATCACTTCCGGCGCGCCCATCGGCGCATCGGCCAGCACATACGCGCCGCGCGCCACGGCGTCCCGGCTGCCCTCTTTGGTTCCGGGCAAAACCGGCAGGTTCTGGCGCGACAGGAGCAGGGCCACGGGCCGATCGCGGTGGGTCAGCGCATAGCGCCAGGCCGCGGCCGTCTCATTGGCGTCGGCCGGCCGGATGACGACCAGGTCGGGGATGGCGCGCAGCGCGGCCATGTGTTCGACCGGCTGGTGCGTCGGGCCATCTTCGCCCACGCCGACGCTGTCGTGCGTCCAGACGAAGATGACGGGCGCTTTCATGATCGCGGCGACCCGCACGGCCCCGCGCATGTAGTCTGAGAAGACCAGGAAGGTGCCGCCGTAGGGGATCACCCCGCCATGCACCGCCATGCCGTTCAGCATCGCGCCCATCGCGTGCTCGCGGACGCCGAAGCGCACATACCGCCCCGCAAAGTCGCCGGGCTTGACATCCACGGCGTCCTTGGGTCGCGTGTTGTTCGAAGGGGTCAGGTCGGCCGAGCCGCCGATCAGGGTCGGCAGGCGGGGCGCGATGGCATCGAGTACTTTGCCCGACGCCACGCGCGTGGAGACCTTTGCGCCCGCATCCCAGGCCGGCAGCGCGGCCTCCCACCCGGCGGGCAAAGCGCCCGCGACCGCCGCGCGGAAGGTCGCGGCCACGTCCCCGTGCGCGGCCGCATAGCGCGCGACGAGATCATCCCAGGTTTCCTGGCTGGCCGCGCCGGCGCGCGTGGCTTGCCCATAACGCGCCCGCACTTCATCGGGAACCCAGAAAAGCTCACCGGGCGGCAGGCCGAGCGCGTCCTTGGTCAGCCGGACTTCATCTTCGCCCAGGGGGGCGCCGTGCGCTTCGGCGGTGTCCTGCTTGTTGGGGCTGCCATAGCCGATATGCGAACGGCAGATGATCAAGGAGGGTTGCGCGCCGACGCGCTGCGCTTCCTGGATCGCGGCGGCGATGCCCGGCATGTCGTAGGCGCTCACCTGCTGAACGTGCCAACCGTAGGCGTGAAAGCGCATCGGCACGTCGTCGCTGTACGAGAGGTCGGTCGGCCCGTCAATGGTGATGTGGTTGTCGTCGTAGAAATAGATCAGCTTGCCGAGCTTCAGATGTCCAGCCAGCGAAGCGGCTTCGTGACTGATCCCCTCCTCCAGGTCGCCGTCGCCGGCAAACACATATGTGTAGTGATCCACAATCGGATAATCGGCACGGTTGAAGGTGGCGGCCAGGAATTGCTCGGTCAGCGCCATGCCGACGCCGGTCGCGAAGCCCTGACCCAGCGGCCCGGTCGTGGTTTCGACTCCCGGCGTGACGCCGTATTCCGGGTGGCCGGGGGTGATGCTGCCGAGTTGGCGGAACTGCTTGAGCTGTTCCATCGGCACAGCGTAGCCGGCCAGGTGCAGCAGGCTGTAGATGAGCATGGAGCCGTGGCCGCCGGACAGGACGAACCGGTCGCGGTTGAACCACTGGGGATCGCCGGGGTTGTGGCGCAGGAAGCGCGTCCACAGCACATGCGCCACGGTCGCCATGCCCATCGGCATACCGGGGTGACCGGAGTCAGCTTTCTGCACCCCATCCATCGCCAGGCCGCGAATCACGTTCGCACTCAGGAGATCTATGTCGTCATAACTTAACGGAGAGAGAGCTTGCACGGATGCCTCCAATGAATTCGGGCGTCACCGCCCGGAATCGCTTACCAAAATGAATCGGACTGAACACGCCGCCAGTCTACCAGAAAGTCAGGTCGTATGTCCATGACACAGAACAGCTACGCTGCCCGCCTGACTCATCTCAGGAAGGCCAGCGCGCGGGCTTCTTCGCCGCTCATCACCAACTCGACCGTCTTGCCGCCGGTGGTCGCCGGGACATCAATCACCTTGACATATTCCGCGTAGCGGGCGTCGTCCGGGAGCAGCGCGGGCAGGGCGTTCAGCGCATTGTCGAAGAACGACTGGTGGAACGGGTTGCCCGGCTCGCCTGGGAAAATCGCCAGCGGATAGATGTGCGCCTCGACCAGATCCTGGAAGAAATGCGTGCCATATGACAGGGTCGGTCGGCCCGCCCCCTGGCTCCAGCCGATTTCCACCAACGCCCGCGCGTTGTAGATGTCGGCGTATCCCACCTTCACGCCCAGGTCGGGGTTGTTGCTGCCCCAACGGCCTGGGCCCATCAAGATGAAAGCTTGACCTTCCAGCCGTTGGTTGATCCGGCCGATCAAGCGCCCCAGCTCCAGCCGTTGAGTCGGGTCGCTCAGGCGCATGTATTTTTCGGGGTCTACATAAACGATATGGCCGATGTTGCGGACTCGACCGGTGGGCACCAGCTTGACTGTGCCGAAAATGATATCGCTTTGGGGCAGCGCCTCGGGGAAACGGATCTCCTCGGCCAGGTAGTGAACGCTCTGTGCCCGGCATTGGAGCAGGTGCAGCTCGATCTTCGGCCGGGGGTAGTCGCGGGTGAGGCCCAGTGTGAATTCGATATCCACCGGCCGGCCGTAGCCGAACTCTAGCGCCTTCAGCGCCCATTTGAGATGATCTACATAGCTAGTGTTGGTGAGCAGTCCGTCGAAGGTCAAGATGAGCTTGGTCGGGTCAAGGCTCTGATCGTTGACCACCATCTTGGCGATATAATCGCCCTGGTCAATGGATGCCAGGAAGCGCAAATTCGGGTAGTCGGCGCCCAGGATCGCGCCGATGCGCTGGGTATCGAAGCGGTTTTGCGTCAGGTTGATGACATCCATGTAATACTGGGAGTAATGGCGAATCTGGTCGGCGCCGCTTTCTGGCCGGAGCTGCGGATGGCTGAGCGCGACCATGCGCGGGT
Source organism: uncultured Anaerolineales bacterium (assembly GCA_964647225.1). Taxonomy (GTDB): domain Bacteria; phylum Chloroflexota; class Anaerolineae; order CG2-30-64-16; family CG2-30-64-16; genus CAZYHE01. The sequence goes on along the minus strand of CAZYHE010000452.1, from coordinate 1,306 downwards.
AATCTTCGCCCACCCGCTCGACCGCGCGCGTGCCCATGCCCACCACCATGCGGACGAAGCCTTCCTCGCGGCGCAGCTTGGGGTTCCAGATGAACGGATTGCGGCTGTAGGCCATGCCCGCGACCATCGGAAAGAAGCAGTCGCCGTAGCGCTCGCCCTGCACCGGCTGGATCATCACCGCCATGCGTTCGTCGTAGTCCAACAACCCTTTCTGCTTGCGATAGAACAGCGCATTCGGGTTGGCGAAGCTGGCATACACCTGTGCAATCGCCTGCACCAGGGCGGCCAGGTTGTCCTCCGGGGCACCCTGGTTGGGACAGAAGACACTTTCGTAGATCCCGGCGAAGGAGACATCGAAGTTGTCTTCCAGCAGGCTGGATGACCGGACGATGAGCGGCTTGCCGTTCACCATCTCCAGCAGATCGCGCAACTGCCCGATGACGTACTCTGGAAAACGTCCGTTCAGATAGGCGTTCAGCAGAGATGGGTATTCCTCGCGAATCTGATCCAGCGGTTTGTACTTCTGGTTCATAAACTCCGACAGATTGTTGAGCGACTGGTGTTCGTAGAACACATCGGCGCCCAGGAAGAAGGTGTCGGGCAGCACGAGCTGCAACGTTTCGCGGCCCGCGCTCTGGCTGGCCAACGTCTTTTGGAGGATCTTCCAGGCCAACATCAGGCCGGCCGCCTTGCCGCCGATCTTGCCGGTGCCGATCCGGTGCGAGCGGATCCAGCGCAGGTCTTCGATATCCAGGTACTCTTTGGCAATCCGCACGAACTGCAACTGTTCGCTGATCATCGCACGGATCAAGACGACCTTGATCTCCTGCAGATGGTGCTGGACCGCGCTGCGCTGGTTGGGGGGCAGCGCTTCGTATTCTTCGGCCTGCTGGAAGAGCCATTCCCAGGGCGCCAGCTCCGGGTTGAGCGCCAGGATCTCCTCGCGGGATTTGCGCAGCTTCAACACCTCGCGGGCGATTTCGTCGAAGCGGCTCAAAGGCAGATTGTACGCAAAGTAATAATCGGTCCGCTGATCCCGGATGATCGAAAGACGGCGCTCCCAGATATCGGTCGGCTCATCGGTGTAGGGATTCATAATCCCTTCGCGCTTCTGCGATTCGATCGCTTCGTCCTTGACCTCATCCTCGAAGCGTTTCTGATCCACGATGCCGCGCTTGAACAACTCCTGGCGCATCCGCTCTCGGATGGTCGTCGCAAGGATCGGGAAGCGGCTGATACGTAGATAGATGCGCCAGACCTTTCCCATGTCATGCGGTTCGGTGGTCATCGGCATGTCTCCTGGCCC
>CAZYHE010000451.1:0-4480 GCA_964647225.1 uncultured Anaerolineales bacterium | reverse complement strand
TTCCGCCTGAAGGCTGCGCTTTCGACCGACCTGCTGGCTGACTGGCGGGCGGCGATCACCGCGTTCGGCGGCTCCGGCAAGCAGTTGGCGGCCAACGCATTCATGCCGCCCTTCTCACACATCACCGGGCTGGATTTCGCGGGCGCGGCCCGCGTCTGCGACTCGGTCGCGCCCAAGCTCTACACGATGCACTGGTCGCTGATGATCCAGTTCTGGGGCGAGGTGCTGCTGGCGAAGAACCCTGGGTTGGATGAGACGCTGCTGGTGCGGGCGCTCGTCAACCTCCTCGACCTGGCTGACGGCGACGAGGGCGGGACCCGCCTCGCCGACTACGGCTACCCGGAGCCGGACGAGCCGCACCCGATCCCCGACGGGCCACAGGCGCGCAAGATCCGCCAGGTGGTCGCGGCCACGCGCGGCCAGACCAAAGTCTACGCGCTCGTGCATGGCTACGGCCCGCTGCACGACTTCGAACGCCGCCTGCGCCTGGCCGTAGACAGCCCGGCCGATGGGGTCTGGATCAACCGGTATGGGTATTTGAGCGATGAGAAGTTGGATGCGATTGGGCGGATTTGGGGGTGAGCGGCCGGATTCACATCCTCGAAAATCACCTCGCCCCGGGTGATGGGCAGTTCCAGCGTACTTGGCTTCCCGCTGGACACCGCAGGCGCGGTCGAGGCGCCGATCCCGACGCCGGCGGAGCTGAGCGATTTGCGAGAAGTGGATCAAGGTTTCGTTAGCCTGGTATTAAATACGAAATCATCAGATGATGGCATTATCGGAAACTTCGGCAGTTCTAGTGGTTTGACAACCATGGGTCTTTGGGTGTATACTGAACTTCTCAATGAGAGTGGCTGATAGGCCATTATTTCACATACTACATCATAAGGAGAAACATCATGGCAGCGTTACCTGAGAAGGTGAGTAAGGCATGGGAAGATCGGGAAGGGCCGATCATTTTATCAACTGTAGATGGAGCGGGAAATCCTAATGCGATATACGCAACCTGCGTATCAAAATTCAGCGAAGAGATTATCGTAGTTGCGAATAACTACTTCGCCAAGACACTGGAGAATATACTGGCAGGCAGCAAAGGATCAATTCTTTTTATAACAAAAGAAGGAACATCCTACCAGATTAAGGGGAGCATTGAATATCACAAAGAAGGTGTTATCTTTGATGATATGAAAAAATGGAATCCGAAACGGCTACCGGGTCATGCGGCAGCAGCATTGAAAGTGGAAGAGGTCTATGCGGGAGCGGAGAAACTTTTATAGGTATAGGTAGGGCGGCAAAACGACCTGACGCCGGGTCAAGATGGCGATGCGGCGTTCAGCGATGTGAAATACAAGCCAAAGGTGAGAGAGGGTTGCTCACCCCGCAGCCAACGCCACGACAAACGCCAGCGCCAGCCCGCCATCGTGCGACAGGCTGATGGCCCAGCGGTTGAGGCCGCGCGCCTGGGCCAATTCGGCTGCCCGTCCGTGCAAACACACGTGCGGGCAGCCCTGTTCATCGCGCGTGACCTCGACCTCCAGGTGGTTGACCGGCCCGAATCCGGTCCCCAGGGCCTTCGCCACCGCTTCTTTGGCCGCCCAGCGCGCGGCCAAAGAATTCATGCGCGTCTCATCGGTGCCCTGGCTGCAATCGGCGCGCTCGCGCTCGGTGTAGACCCGCTGCGTGAACCGCTCGCCGTAATCTTCGACGAGTTGCGCCACACGATGCACCGCGACCAGATCGGTCCCCACCGCGAGATCGCAGATTGCGGAATGCGGAATGCGAAGTGCGTCCATCGTCACGGTAACTTGCCTTGCTACAGAAGACTCGGTCGTCTCAATCCGTTCCGCATTCTGCATTCCGAACTCCGCATTCCGTCACGGCCCCGCCACCGCCAGCACATACTTCCCGGTCGCCAGGTATTTCTGCGCCGCTTCCTGGACGTCATCGGCTGTCAGCCCGTTGATGATTTCGACATAACGTTCGACGTAGTCCAGCCCCAGGTCGTGCCACTCGATGTCCACCATGATGCTGGCGACGCCGTCGTTGGTCTCCATTTGCAGCGGCAGTGAGCCGGTCAGATACCGCTTGCAGTCGGCCAGTTCGTCTTCCGGCACGCGTTCGTCGGCCAGGCGCTGCACTTCCTGGAGCATCGAGGCGATGGCGCGATCCACGTTGGCGGGGTTGACGCCCGCAATCGCCAGCCACGTCCCGGTCTGTTTGTTGGTCGCGATCTGGCTGTAGGCGTAGTAGGCCATCCCCTGGCGTTCGCGCACGTTCGTCCCCAGCCGGCCCATCATGCCGAAGACGCCGAGCACGGTGTTCGCCAGCCGGGCCTTGTCGAAGTCGGGGTGCAGCCGCGGCATCGCCGGCCAGCCGAGGATGATGTCCGACTGGCTCTTGTCGGGCATCGCCACGCGGCGCTCCCGGATGCTGTCGAGCGCGGGGATGGGCGGCAGGGCGGCGCGGGCCGGCCGGTCGCCCATCCAATCGCCGAACGTCGCGGCCACCTTCGCCACCGCCTCCTCGGCCGGGAGCGCGCCGACGACGGCGATCACCATCCCTTGCGGCCGGTAGAACGTTTCGTAGAATTCCACCAGGGCGTCGCGCTGGATCGCCGCGTTGGTTTGTCGCGTGCCGAGCATGTTCCGTCCCAGCGGATGCGCGCCGAACATCAGCTCGCGAAACGCCAGGCCCGCCATCTGCCGGGTGTCGTTCTCGCGTTCGGCGATCGCGGTCATGCGCAGCCCGCGCACCTTTTCCACGTGGTCGAGGGGGAAGGCCGGGGCGCGCAACTCATCGGCCAGGACATCGAGCACCAGATCCACATCTTCGGCCAGCGATTTGGTCGAGAAGCTGGTCGTGTGGCGATCCGCACCGAAGCCGATGGATGCGCCGACCGATTCGATCGTCTCGCTGATCTCGGCGAAGGAGCGGCGCCGCGTGCCCCGGCTGAGCATGCTTGAGGTGAAAGAGGTCAGGCCGGTCAGGCGCTCCGGCTCGTCCACGTTGCCGGCGTGCAGATAGCCCTCCAGGACGATGGAGGGCGCGCTCCAGTTTTCCCGCGCCAGCACGGTGATGCCATTCGGCAGCGTGCGCCGCAGGATGTCGTCGGGGCCGGGGAGGGCGGTGCGGGGTGACATGGTGGCACGGTGACGTGGTGACATGGTGACATGGTGACACGGTGACATGGTGACACGGTGACATGGTGACACGGTGAAGATTCCCCTGTGTTTCTGGTCGGTTGTTGTTTCGCTGCGATCTGTAGTTACCATAATGGCATTTCTCCTTGTCACCTTGTCACTCTGTCACCTTGTCATCACCGTCATCACCGTCATCGCCGTCATCGCTGTCATCGGCCTCGCCGCCGGCCGGGATATACCAGCCGACGGTGCGGAGCTTGGGTTGCAGCCGCGCTTGGGCCACGCGTTGGACATCGGCGACGGTCACGGCGGCCAGTTTGTCCAGGAAGCTCTCGAACCATCCCACGTCGGCCACGACTTCGCTGAAGCCGAGCCAATAGCCCTGGTCGGTGACGCTCTCGCTCGAATAGGCGAACTGCGCCCGCGTCTGTTTGACCGCCTTCGCCAGTTCGGCTTCGCTCACCGGCTCGGCCACCACCCGCTCGATCTCGGCCAGCATCGCCGCCTCGACCTCTTGGATGCTGCGGCCCTCGCGCACCGTGGCCGAAAAGCTGAAGAGATAGGGGTCAATGGTGGAACTCATGGAGCAATCGGCATCGGCGGCCAGCTCCGTCTCGACCAGCGCCTTGTAGAGCCGCGAGCTGCGGTTGGCCGTCCCGCCGCCCCACAGTGACATCCCCTTGGCCCCGCCCAGGATGCTGTCCAGGACGATCAGGGCGTGGTAGTCGGGGTCGGTGGCGCGGGGCGCACGGAACGCGATCTCCAGGTAGGAAGTCGTGCCCGGCCCCTCGACCGTCACGCGGCGTTCGCCGCGTTGCGCCGGCTCCTGCGCAGTGAAGGGGGGCAGCGCCGGCCCCCGCGGGATCGGCCCAAACAACTCGTTGATGCGCGCCAGGAGCGCGTCACTCTCGAAGTCGCCCGCCACGGCCACGACCGCGTTGTTCGGCGCGTAGAAGGTCCGGTAATGCGCATAAAGCTGGTCGCGCGTCATCGTCTCCAGGTCGCACTGCCAACCGATCACGGAATGATGGTAGGAATGCGCCTGGAACGCCGCGGCTTGCAGCGTCTCGCCCAGCAGGAAGTTGGGGTTGTTCTCGTTCCCCTGCCGCTCCGAGATGATGACCGTGCGCTCCATGTCGGTCTCGGCCGGATCGAAGATCGCGTTCGCCATCCGGTCCGACTCGACGCGCAACGCCAGGTCAATCCGGTCCGACGGCAGCGTCTCGAAGTAGGTCGTGAAGTCAATCCACGTCATGCCGTTGAACATGCCGCCCTCGCGGGCCACCGCCTTGTCGAACTCGCCCTGGGGATAGGTGGGGGTGCCCTTGAAGAGCATGTGC
>CAZYHE010000450.1:2211-4485 GCA_964647225.1 uncultured Anaerolineales bacterium | reverse complement strand
TGTGCATCTCGCCCTGAGGTCACGCAATACGCAATACGCAATACGCCATATAGCCCGACCAGCGCGCACGTCGTCGCGGGCATGAACATGCGCGCTTCCTGGCTGTACCAGACCAGGAATGGGTTGAGCGCAACGAGCAGCGCGCCGAACGCCCCGGCGCGGCGGCCGCCGAGCATCACCCCGATGCCGTAGGCGGGCAGCACCGCCAGCGCGCCGATGATCACGCCGAGGGCGCGCACCGCGCCATCCCCCGGCCCGAACAGCGCAGTCCAGCCGTGCAGCGCCAGGTAATAGAGCGGCGGGTGTTTGTCCTGCACCAGCGCCAGCCCCACGCGCCAGATTTCGCCGGCCGGTCTGGCGGCCCAGACCGTGCTCATCACCTCGTCGAACCACAGGCTGTGAAAGGTCAATCCATAGGCACGGACGGCCAGCGCGATGAGCAGGATGACGATCAAGGCCCAATTCCAGGAGGCGGCCCTGAAAATCACTCCGTTTGTAGTAGCGACTTCAGTCGCCCCGTGACGCGCCGGACGACTGAAGTCGTCACTACGAACGTTTTCGCCCGTTGTGGCGCCGCCCACAGCATAAACATCTGGCCTGAGAACTGACATGGGATCAACCCGCCTCCGCCAGGCAGATGAGCGATAAGCCGGCCCGAAAATCGTGCGTGCGGAGCCAGCGGGCTTCGAGCGCCAGCACGCCGGCCAGCAGATGATTGACCGGCGCGGGTAGCGGCCGCAGGTCGTTGCCACCCAGCCATCCCCAGCGTGCGGCCAATCGCGTGGCCGCGCCGGTCAGAAAGAGCAAGCTGTTGGCATAGGTCAGCCGGCGGACGGTGAAGCCCGCGTGGCGCACCAGGTCGCCAAGCTCCGGTCGTTTGTAGCGCCGCGCGCCGCCCCAGAAGAGATCGTGCGGGCCGTATAGCTCGGGATAGGCCGGCACGCGCGCCAACAGGCGGCCGCCGGGCGCGATCACCCGCCGCGCCTCGACCAGGGTCGCCTCCGCGTCCACGCATTCTTGCTCCAACACATCGAGCGCCGTCACAACGTCAAAAGTCCGATCTGGAAACGGCAACTGGCACGCGTCCCCCCGCACCATCGGCCGGGCCGCGGCGAAACGCAACTCCAGATCCAGGCCAACGGCCCACACACCGGCCGGATGCTCCGCGATGAGCCAGCCGGGGCCGCAGCCGATGTCGAGCAGCCGCCCGCGGAACTGTCCCAACAGCGCCCAGGTGATCCGCCGCATCCCGACCGTCCACCAATGCGATCGCCCATGCCGGGCCAGCAGCTCACGATAGTCAAGGGCCGGCGGCATGGCCTCGTTCATCGCACTTGCACCGTCCCGATGATCAGGTGATCCTGACCGGCTGGCTGGATCAACTCCAACCGCCGGCCAGCCGCCTGGGGCTGATACAGCCCGATCTCGAGCTGGTATTCGCCCGGAGGCAAATCGGCGGGCAGCGCGATCTGGTACTCATCGAGAATCAGATCGCCGGCAACCCAGGCCCGCGTCGGCGCGCTCCCCTGTCCCGGCGCGGCGTCCAGCCCCGCCCAGACTGCACTGCCATCCGCCCTGGCCGGGCCGAGCACGTGCGTGAAGACGGTCCAGTCGTCCAGCGATGACGCCTCGGCGCGCCACCAGAGCTGCAGGAAGATCTTCGTGCCCGGCGCGAAGCTCGTCCGGTCAATGTCATAGCCGATCAGGCTGATCCCCGGCCAACGGGCGGCCAACGCGACCTGGGGCTGCCGCGCAAGTCGCGCCGGGTTTTCCACCCGAAAAGCGCGGGCGTATACCGCCCCGTTCCGGTCGCGAAATGTCTCGACCTCGGTTGCGTCGGGGTACAAATCGCGCAGCAGCCGCGCGCCGCGATAATCCTCATAATCAATGATGATGTAGACCGCCGGCCGGCCGGTCTGCGACGCGACAAAGGCATGGCGGCCGTCGAACCGCCGCACGGCCGGCCCGGCGCGCCAGGCAAACGCCAGCGTCATGTCGGTTGGGGGCCGGGGCGACAGATAGACGGGCGTGCCGGCCGGCAGATCCAGGACATAGTGGCCGATCTCCCACAACCCCTGGTCGTAGGCGTAAAAGAGCGCGTTGCTGCGGCCCCAGATGTCGAAGTAGGCGGTGGCGCCGTAGGCTGCGCTGCCCGCCAGGAGCGCGGCCACGACCACCCCGCGGCCCCAGCCAGCCAGCCGCTCCATGCGTTGAGCCAGTACGGCCGGGTCCCAACCGCTCTCGCGAAGCTGCCAGGGCACATACGCACCCTGA
>CAZYHE010000450.1:0-2111 GCA_964647225.1 uncultured Anaerolineales bacterium | reverse complement strand
CGCCAGCCCAAAATGGCCGCCAGCCCCAGGCCGATCAACAGCGCTGCCACCGGCGTCTCGCCGACCGCGCGGCGGAAGTGCGGCGCGTCCTCGCTGAAGACCGTCGGCGCCAGCATCAGCAGGCCGGCCAGCAGCAGGCTGGCAAAGACCGGCCGCTTCCAACGCCACGCGGCCAGCCCCGCGCCGATCATGAACGGCACGCTGATCAGCGGATCGAAGGCGGGCATGCCGGGCACATTGCTGCGCGGGTCGCGGTCGCCCTGCACGCTGAACATCCCCAGCGACGCCAGCAAGTTCTGCGTGGGGCTGCCCGGCGCCGCGCCACTGGGGCCGACGGCAATCTGACTGCTCCGCAGCAGCAGTTGATCGGGGTGGCGCAGCCAGTTCCACGCCATCGGCAGGGCGATCAGGCCGGCCGCCAGCCAGGCGACGATCAGCCCGCGCGCCCAGCGCGGCGCCGGCAGTCGCAGGGCCTCATCCGCCGCAGGCTTGTCGGCCCGCCGGCGGGCCGACGCAAACACCAGGAGCGACAGCGTGGCGAAGAGGATCGGCAGCAGGCGCGCGGCGGGATAGATGTATAGGCCAAGCCCGGTCGCCAGACCCGCCGCGGCCCACGCGCCCGTGCTCCCGGTGCGCCACGCCCGCCAAAATGCCCACAGGATCAGGGTCAGGAAGAGCGGCACCAGGATCGGCTCGATCCCCACGCGGCTGAAGATGATGTGCCAGCGCATGACCGCCAGGGCCAGCGCCGCGAGCCAGGCCGCCGCCATCGGGAAGCGCCGGTCGTTCCGCGCCAACTCGCGGCCCAGGCCGTACACCGCCAGCACGGTGGCCGTCCCGACCGCGGCCGCGACCCCGCGCATGACCGCCGGCGTTTCGCCGAACAGCCGGAACGCCAGGCTGGTCAAATAGATGAACATCGGCTCGACGCCGAAATTGCCCGGAAAGAAGATCGGATGATAGCCCGGCTGCGTGAGCACCCGCCACGCCTCCAGCGCCTCGTAGGCTTCGTCGTAATGGAAGCCCGGCGGGGTCGCATCCAGCCGCCAGAAACGTAGGCCGGCCGCCACCGCGGCGATCAGGGCCAGGCCCAGCCCGGCGCGCCATCTCCCCCAGCCCGGCGCAGCGAAAGCAGCGATCACGAATGATACCTCAAGCGATGATCCAACCCCAGGCGCGCGCGGCGCCCGTGGAGCGCATTATAGCACACCGGGGGGATGGCGGCGAAAGGCGGGGGGTGGGGCCGCGGATGGTCGCGGAAAATTCGCCTCTATACGCTGGCGCCCCGCAGGACAGTGCCGCAGTTCCACAGGCGTTGGGCGATGGTGGCGGGTTGGGGGGACACAGGTCAGGCTTCCGGTTCCGTTGTGTGGCCGATAAGTGGCCGATAACTCGTAAGTGCGGCCGCGGCGGGAAGGATCGGCGACGACGAGCCAGCCATCCGTTACCCAGGCTTGTAGCAAGCGTCGCGCCATCCGATCTGTGAGTCCCAAGGCCGCCGCGACGTCCGTAGCCGAAATCCGGTCGGAGCGGGCGAACAGCCCCAGAACGATGCGTGCTCGTGGTTCCAGGCGGCGGAAAACTGCCGGTTCGGGTGAGTCTGACCTGGCGGCCAGCTTCAACGCCTCAGCCTTGGCAAGCGTGAAGACGCGGCTGACGATTTCCAGGAAGTACTCCAGCCACGGCGTCAGGTCGGCGTCCGCACGCCCCTCTTGGAAGCCTGCCCGCAATTGGCGCAGTACCGAGATCAGCGTCATGTCTTGGAGGGCATCAATCTCGTCCAGAAACAGCACCAGTGGCCGCGGAATCGCCAGGCACCAAGCCGCCAACGCCGCACCCAGCCGCCCGCCGGCCTCTGCATCAGGCCACGGCGGGGGGCCGCAATTCGGCCGGCAACTGCCAGCCAGTGGCAGCCCGCCAGTCTTCCAGGATCGCCAGTTCGGCCGCGCCGGGATCGTCGTTGAAGGCCGCGCCCACCTCCATCGAGGCCAACGCGGCCGCATAACGGCCCGTTGCGGTCAACAGGCGCGCCAACTCGATCATCGCCGTCGTCTTGCCGCTCTGCCGCGGGCCGTGGATGACGAAGTAGGCCTTCTGGTCAATCAACGTCT
>CAZYHE010000449.1:0-4498 GCA_964647225.1 uncultured Anaerolineales bacterium | reverse complement strand
CTCTGTTTGACAGCCCGCCGTCGGGATGCTATGATTCCCGCCGTTTTGTCGAACGCAAGCCCTCCGGGGCCTGTCCGGCACGATATCTTGGGATACAAAGGCGCGTGTAGATCGTATGCAAGCAAATTTGGTGAACGGCTGGCGAGAGGTGTTGGCCCGGGTTTTCGAGGGGCTTGTCACCGAGTATGGTCTGACCCCGGAGTGGTTGGTCAATCCTGAGACCAACCGGCGGCTGAAGCTGGATTGCTTCTACCCTCAAATCTCGACCGCGGTGCGGTTTGTGGGCCTGGAGGGCACGACTCGCAGGCAGCGCAAGAGCGATGACGAGGTGCTGGCGGAGGACGAGCGCGAACAAGCCCGCGCGGCGGTGTGCCGAGCGCACGGCGTGGTGCTGATCAGCGTTGACCCGGACGGTGAACCGCGCACGGCATTGCGCAACATCGAGACGGGCCTGGCGCGCGCATCTTCGCAACTGGCGCAAAACGCGGCGACCACGCACGCCCAAAAACAGAAGTTGATGCCGATGCTGGCCCAGGCCCGGCGCCGGGCCGGCGAGTTCGCCACCCGGTTGACGGTTCCCGAAAAGCTGAACATCTACGCTGAAATGTGGTGGGATCGCCAGGCCAATCTCACCGCCCAGGCGCCGGTCAAGCCCGCGGCGCGCGCGCTGCCCAGCTTCGAGATCGGCATGGAGGTCTATCACGAGCGGTTCGGGCCGGGGCGAGTGACGGCGATCGAGCCGGAAGCGGGTGATACCAAGCTGACGATTGATTTCGTGGAAGCCGGTGTGCGCAGCTTCTATGCCAGCCTGGTGGCCGGCAAGTTGACGCCTCAATGACCGGCCGGCCCGGCGCGCGCCATGCCAGCATGATCTAGGACATACCCACGCGGCGCATCCCGCGGTACAATCTGAGTTGATCTCAGCAGGCTGCACGAGCATCCAGAGCAGAGCAAGGCGCAAGGGCGTGCGCGACGAACGAGTCCGCACACCCTCGGCACCCCGTATCCTGAGCGAAAGCGCGGCGATCCGGTTAGCTTTGCCCAGGATGCTCGTTTGTTTCGGCCCTTCAGATCGCATCGCAGGTGTGGGATAGGCAGGTCATGACAGTTGTGGCGAGTGCATCGCAAAACCACGCGGCCGACCGGGAAAAACGGTGGGCCGCCTTCAGTTCGGTTGTGGCGGCAATCTTTCTCACGGGCATGAAGCTCGTGGTGGGATTGCTCACCGGCAGCCTGGGCATCCTGGCCGAGGCCGCCCATTCGGGGTTGGATCTCGTGGCCGCCCTGGTGACATTCTTCGCGGTGCGGGTGTCTGGTCGCCCCGCCGACCGCGAGCACCCCTATGGGCACGGCAAGGTCGAGAATCTGTCCGCGCTCTTCGAGACGATCCTGTTGTTGGTTACCTGTGTCTGGATCATCTACGAGGCGCTCCAGCGGCTCTTTTTCAAGAGCGTGGAGGTTGATCCGAGCCTTTGGGCCTTCGTGATCATGGGCATCTCCATCGCTGTGGATGTCAGCCGGTCGCGCATGCTCTATCGGGTTGCCAAGAAGTACGACAGCCAGGCGTTGGAGGCGGACGCCCTGCACTTTTCCACCGATATCTGGTCCTCTTCGGTTGTCATCGGTGGGCTGGCGTTGGTCGCGATCAGCGAATGGCTGCGCCTGCCCTGGCTGGCCCACGCGGACGCCGTGGCCGCGATGGCGGTTGCCGGGATCGTAGTCTGGGTCAGCTTGCAACTCGGCCGGCGCACGGTAACCGCGCTCCTGGACGGCGTGTCCGCGTCGCTGGTGGATGATGTGACGCGCGCCATCAAGGGCGTGCCGGGGGTGGCCGCGATCAGCCGCGTGCGCGTGCGGCGCAGCGGCCCAGAAGCGTTCGCGGATATCCTGATCGCCGTCAACCGGGGCGCGGCCTTCGAGCGCACCCACGAGATCGCCACGGGGGTCGAGGCGGCGGTCCGCACGCTCCTGCCGGGCGCGGATGTGGTGGTCCATGTGGAGCCGATCCAGGTCAACCATGAAGGGCTGCACGAAACGGTGCGGCTGCTGGCGGCGCGCCACGGCCTGGGTGCGCACGGTCTCCGCATCTACGACATGGGCACGAGCGGTCACTTGCTGGAGCTGCACCTGGAAGTAGACGAGACCCTGACCGTCGAAGCGGCGCACGTCCAGGCCACGACCTTCGAGAACGAGCTGCGCAAAGCGCTGCCGACCGTGGACGAGATTGTCACGCACATCGAGCCGACCGGCGACGGGGTCGCGCTGCGTCAGGCCAGCGAAGCGGATGAGGCCGAGGTGCGGCGGCTCCTCAAGAGCTTGAAGACGGTGAGCGGCATTGACTGCCAGCCACACAATGTCACCGTGCGCCGCGATCATGGCGAGCTGTCGCTCACCTTTCACTGTGCGATGGATCCTAACGCACCGATCGCCGATGCGCATACCTTGACCGAGCGGATCGAGGGGATCCTGCGCAGCCGGGCGCCGAACCTCGGCCGCGTGGTGATCCACGTCGAGCCGCGGGGCAACGCAAACTGAGATGATTGACGAAACATGCATGAACTTGCTGTCACCGAAGGGATTCTGAAAGTCGCGCTGGAGGCTGCGGCGCAAGCGGGCGGCCCGCGCATCCATGCGATTGACCTGGTCATCGGCGACCTGAGCGGCATGGTGGATGATTCGATCCAGTTCTACTTCGACATCCTGAGCCGCGACACCGCGGCCGCGGGCGCAACCCTGCGCTTCCGCCGCGAGCCGGCGAATGTCACCTGCCAGGAGTGCGGCGCGCACTACACGGCGCAGCCGCCGCTGATGCCGCTCTGCACGCGATGCGGGAGCGCCCAACTCCGCGTGATTGGCGGCCGCGAGCTGCGTGTGGAAAGCATCGAGGTTGAGGAACAGCCATGAGAATACCCGTAGTACGCAATATCTTGAGCGCAAACGATCAGGTGGCCCAGGAGAACCGCGCGGCCTTTGCGGCGACCCGCACCTTCGCCATCAATCTGATGGCCTCGCCGGGCGCAGGGAAAACGAGCCTGATCCTGGCGACTGCGGCGCGGCTGCCCGCGGGGGTGCGTCCAGGCGTCATCGAAGGAGATCTAGCTTCGCGTATTGACGCCGAAAAAGTGGCCGAACACGGCATTCCGGTCGTCCAGATCAACACCGGCGGCAACTGCCACCTCGACGCGCCGATGATCCGTTCCGCGCTGGCCGAGCTGCCGCTGGCCGAGATTGACCTGCTCTTCATCGAGAACGTCGGCAACCTGGTCTGCCCGGCCGAGTTCGACCTGGGCGCCAACCGGGCCGTCGTCGTCGCCAGCACGCCGGAAGGTCACGACAAGCCGTACAAATATCCCGGCATGTTCGCCGCGGCCGATGCGGTGGTGCTCAACAAGGCCGACGTGATGGCGGTCTTCGACTTCGATCTGGACTTCTTCCGCCGTGGGGTGGCGATGGTGAATCAAAAGGCGCCGGTGTTCGTGGTCTCGTGCCGGACGGGGGCGGGGCTGGCGGCGTGGGTTGAATGGCTCAGTGATCAGTGGTATACTTGAGTTCGGGCAGGAAGGAGGCAGTGATGGGCCAACTTGTGTTAGAGATACCAAATGAAGTGATGGATGTCCTGAGAGTTCCGCAGCAGGAGGCTCTCGACCGCATACGACAGGAACTGGGTGTTCGACTATACGCCAAAAATCTCCTCTCTTTCGGAAAAGCGCGGGAATTGACCAACTTGGGCTACGGGGAATTTTCCGAACTGCTCGCGGAAGAGGGGATCGCGCGGCACTATGATCTCGAAGAATTGGCGCAGGATTTACAGACCCTGGAGCAACTCCGGTGATCTGCGTCGCGGATTCATCTGTCTTGATCACCCTCGGCCATCTGCGCCGACTCGATTTGCTGTTGCGGCGCTTCCCCGATGGTGTATGGGCGCCGCCAGCCGTCTGGCGCGAGGTGACGGGACAGGGCGCGAGCCGGCCGGGCGCACGGGAGGTTGCAGCGGCCAGTTGGGTGCAGATCGAAAACCCGAAGGATACGCACCTGGTACGGGCGCTGCGATCGGACCTGGGGCCGGGCGAATCTGAAGCCATCGTGCTTGCCCTGGAAAAACAAAGCGTCGTTCTGCTGGACGAGCGAGAGGCACGAAAACGAGCGCGGGCCTTGTTGTTGCCCGTGCTCGGCACGGTCGGGGTTTTGATCTGGGCCAAGCGCGAGAGATTGATCGAATCCGTCAAGGAAGCGCTGGATTTCTTGCAGCGCGGGAATCAGTTTCGCTTAAGCCTGGAGGTTTACCGTCAGGCGCTCCGCGACTCGGGAGAGCTGTGACGCGTGCAACCTGATTGCCAGGCTACATCCATTGATGTGCTCGTGCGTCTCCGCGTCGAGATCCACGGCGCGGTGCAGGGGGTTGGGTTTCGCCCCTTCGTCTACCGGCTGGCGACCGAATTGGAGCTGACCGGCTGGGTGATCAACGATACCCAGGGCGTCTTCATCGAGGTGGAGGGGC
>CAZYHE010000448.1:0-4503 GCA_964647225.1 uncultured Anaerolineales bacterium | reverse complement strand
ATCGCGATCACCGACCCGCCGCTGCTCAACGCGGCCGGCCTGCACGCGCCCTACGCGCTGCGCACGATCATCGAGGTCGTGACGAACGACGGCCTCACCGGGCTGGGCGAAGTGCCCGGCAGCGCGGAGACGACCGCCGCGCTCCAGGCCGCCGCCGAGGTCCTCATCGGGCAGGATCCGTTCCAGCACAACGCGATCTACCGGGGCCTGGTCGAACGGTTCGGCGGCGTTGCCGGCCACACGCCGGCCAATCTGACCGGCTGGGATCATCGGCGGATCGTCCACGTCTTCAGCGCGGTCGAGGTCGCGTGCTTCGACATCATGGGCAAGGCGACGGGCCGGCCCGTGTGCGACCTGCTCGGCGGCCGGGTGCGCGACCGGGTGGACTTCTCGGCCTATCTCTTCTATAAATACGCGGGCGCGGGCGGGGAGCTTGGGTTCGGCGTTGACCCGGCCGCGGATGGCTGGCCCGCGGCCCGGCAGGCCGCCGCGCTCGATCCCGCCGGGGTCGTCGCGCAGGCCCAGGCGATGTGCCGCGAGTTCGGCTTCAAGTCCATCAAACTGAAGGGCGGCGTCTTCCCGCCCGATCAGGAGGTAGCCGCGATCCTGGCATTGCGCGAGGCGTTCGGCCCCGGCACGCCGCTGCGTCTCGATCCGAACGCAGTCTGGACGGTGGAGACCGCCATCGCGGCCGGCCGCCGGATGGAAGGCGCGCTCGAATACTACGAGGACCCGGTGCGCGGTCAGGAAGCGATGGCCGCGGTGCGGCAAGCCGTCACCATGCCGCTGGCGACCAACATGTGTACGACTGCGTTCGAGCATCTGCCCGGCAGCATCCGCCTGGGGTCGGAGGACATCATCCTCAGCGACCACCACTTCTGGGGCGGATTGCGCGCCTCGGTCGAGCTGGCGCGCATCTGCGCGACGTTCGGCCGCGGCCTCTCGATGCACTCCAACAGCCACGTCGGCATCTCGCTGGCCGCGATGACCCATCTCGCTGCGGCCGTGCCCAACCTGACCTACGCCTGCGACACCCACTATCCCTGGCAGTCGGAAGAAGTGCTGGTCGGCGGCCGGTTCAAGTTCGAGGACGGCGCTTTGCCGGTGTCACGCGCGCCGGGGCTGGGAATCGAGCTGGATCGCGCCGCGCTGGCGAAGTTGCACGCCAACTACCTGCGCTGCGGCCTGACCAAACGCGATGACGCGGTCGAGATGCAGAAAGTGCAGCCGGAATGGCAGTTTCAGGCGACGCGGTGGTGAGGACGACGCCAACTGCACCCCGGACGCCATAAACGGCTGGTCGTTTTTGCACAAACCTGAACAAGTATCGTAAAATAGGGATTGCATTGTCGAGATTTCGCTGAATTCAGACAATATACTACCGGGCCATCGGGGTCATCATGTTCACACGTTTGCTTGAAGCACAAATCGAACGTTATCTGTTCCGCCAGCGCGCTATCGTGTTGTACGGCGCGCGACGTGTCGGCAAGACGACGCTCGTCAAACAGCTCCTCACGAAACATTCAGATCAGCGGACGCGCTACCTCAACTGTGATCTGCTCTCGGTACGCGGCGCGTTGCAAGTCGAGGAGGCCACGGCGCTCAAAGCGTTCATTGGCGAGCAAGATCTGCTGGTGCTGGATGAGGCGCAGCAAATCGAAAACATCGGCCGCATCCTGAAGATCCTGGTGGATGAGTTTCCCGCGCTGCAAGTCATCGCAACCGGCTCATCCTCGTTTGGCCTGGGCAATCAAACGGCCGAGCCATTGACCGGTCGCATGTATCGTTTCGAGCTTTATCCGCTCGCCCTGGGGGAACTGGCCGGCGATCAGGGTTATAGCGCGGTCGAGCCCCGGCTGGATTTCCTGCTGCGTTTCGGTTCCTATCCCGCGATCGTCGCGCTTTCCGAAGACGAGGCACGCGTGGCGCTCGATGAGTTGGTCTCGAACTATCTCTACCGTGACGCCTTGGCTTTCATCGGTATGCGCAAGTCAACGGTATTGACCAAGCTGCTGGAACTGCTGGCGCGCCAATTGGGTCAGGAGGTCTCCTACCAGGAGTTAGGGGAAACCGTGGGCATCGACCGCCGAACCGTAGTTGGCTACATTGACCTGCTAGAGCAATGCTTCATCCTCTTCCGGCTCGGCGCTTTCAGCCGCAACCTGCGCAAGGAAGTGGCGAAATCGGTCAAGATCTACTTCTACGATCTGGGCGTGCGAAACGGCATCATCCAGAATTTTGCGCCGCTCTCGTTGCGCAATGATGTCGGTGCGCTCTGGGAAAACTTCTGTATCGTTGAACGACTGAAGCTCTTGCGCTATCGCCAGCAATTCGCGAACCAATACTTTTGGCGCACTTATGACCAGAAGGAACTGGATTACCTGGAGGAAGCGGACGGCATTCTGGCCGGCTACGAGTTCAAGTGGAGCCCGACAGCCAAAGCTAAAGAGCCAACCGACTTCTTGCGGGCCTATCCTGGGAGCCGGGTGGAACGGATTGACCGCAGCAACTACTGGCGTTTCCTGCTATGACACTCCCTGGCACGAAGGAATCACAGAGGTTCTGAAATGAATAAAATTCACGCACTTACTTTCTACATCGGCACCTACACCGCCCCATCCAAACTCGGCGGCCGCTCACAAGGCATCTATTGTTTTGATTTGGATTCACGCACCGGCGCGCTGACCCCGGCCGGCGTGACGACCGGCATCGCCAACCCGACCTGGCTGACCCTGCACCCGAACGGCCGCGTGCTCTACGCCGCCAGCGAGGTGCGGGAGCACGGCCAGCGGTCGGGCGGCGCGGCCGTGGCGTATGCCCGCGACGCGACGACCGGCGAACTGACCCGGCTCAATGACGCGTTGACGCTGGGCGCGGGGCCGTGCCATCTCAACGTACACCCAAGCGGCCGGCTGCTGTTCGCCGCCAACTACGTCAGCGGCAGCCTGGCGGTCATCCCCGTGCGGGAGGACGGCCGCCTGGAGCCGGCCAGCCTGGTGATCCAGCACGCCGGGACGCCCGGCCCGGTGGCCGACCGCCAGGAGGGGCCGCACGCCCACTGCGTCGCACTCGACCCGACCGGCCGCTACGTGCTGGCCGCCGACCTGGGGCTGGATCAGGTGTTGGTCTACCGGATTGACCTCGACGGCCAACGGCTCGCGCCGGCCGACCCGCCGGGCATCAGCCTGAAGCCGGGCGCGGGGCCGCGACACATCGCGTTCCACCCCAATGGCCGCTGGCTCTACGTCACCGGTGAGCTGGACTCGACCCTGACCGTCTTTTCCTGGGATGCCGAGCGCGGCCGGCTGGAATCCGTGCAGGTCATCGGCACGTTGCCGGCGGGCTGGACGGGGATCAACTACCCGGCCGAGGTCGCGGTCGCGGCGGACGGCCGCTTCGTCTACATGTCGAACCGCGGGCACGACAGCATCGCCATCTTCGCGGCCGACGCGGCCACGGGCAAGCTCACGCCCGCCGGCCACGCGCCGACGCAGGGCAGCTTCCCCCGCCACTTCGCGCTCGACCCGACCGGCGCGTTCATGGTGGTGGCAAACCAGGACGGCGACAACGTCGTGGTCTTCCGCGTGGATAGAGAGACCGGCGCGCTCACGCCTGTCCTGAGCGCAGTCGAAGGGCCGACCGGCCACGCCGTCACCGTGCCGATGCCGGTGTGCGTGCGGTTTGCCGCGTAAAAACTGTAGCGCCAGATGGCATCTGGCGCTACACGAGGCGCGGTGTGCGCGAATGAACCTATTCCGGCAGGAACCGGCTATCCGCGATCTGATCGAACGTGTAGGGACTTGCCGGCGGCAAAGAGCTGGCTTCAAGCCCCGTTTCTTCCTCCACCAGCAGGAGGGCCTTGACGTAGGCTTTCTGGATGGCGACGGGAATTTCGACGCGCAAACTAGGGCTATCTTCCAAGAGATCGCGCAGGTCGCTGCGTTGCACCGCGAGCGTGTTCTGCCAGCTTCGCGAGCGCCGCGCCGGCTGATATTGCCATTTCAGCAGATGCATCAGCAAGACCGCGAGTCGGTTGACCAGTTCGCGCTTTTCAGTTCGGCCCATGCCCTCCAACTCCTCGGCAAGATACCCAGCATCTACTTCGGAGAACCGCCGCTCGCGCACCAAACGCGCGGTTGCGTTCACCCAACCATAGAAATCTTGCTGATAGCTCACAGTCGCAGTTTGTCCCATCTCGCCCCTCCTCTCGAACACCCGCTGCCGACCCTCACCTCGATTGTAACCCGAAGCTGCGAAAACGCAAACAGCGCATTCACGTGCCAGGCACTTTTGGGAAGTGCCTGGCACGTCCGGCCCTTACTTCTTCGGAAACAACGACGGCCCCGGCCGCACGCGCGTCCCCGGCGCGTAGCCGCCCCAGCCCTGTGATCCACCGCGCCAATCGTCAGCCAACCCCAACTGCTCGGCGATCCGGGCGGCCGCGGATGGGATGAACGGCTCGCAGAAGACCGCGGCCAGCCGCAACGTCTCGACCAGCGCGTA
>CAZYHE010000447.1:0-4509 GCA_964647225.1 uncultured Anaerolineales bacterium | reverse complement strand
AGCAGCAGCAGGTCGGCCATGTCGGTGTATTTTTGCAGGACCGGCTTGACGAACGGCGGGCGATCCCCGTTGAGCGCGGCGGGCGCAGCGGTCGTGGCGTCCACGACGTCTTCGCCGGTCGCGCTGTTCGTGACCAGCAAGCCTTCGGCGACCAGCTCTTCGACCAGAGCCACGATGCCCGACGCGATCTCGGCAACCGTGCCGTGATATTGGGCGGCGGTCAAGCCAATCAGCTCCGCCAATGGCGCGCCGGATTGGGCCGCCGCCCACACCACGGCGCCCGCGCCGTCCAGGCTGTAATACGCGCCGCTGTCCAGATTGACGATAATAGCTTCGCCGTCCAGCACTTCGCCGATGACGCTGGGGCTGTTGATCCGATAGGAAAGGTTGTTCTGCATGATACGTCCTTTTCAATTTTGAGCAGTCATTCACAGTGTATCATCTGGCGGGATCATTGGGCAAACTATCCCTGGTTGTAATCCGCGGCCCGCTACGCCACATCTACGAACAGGGTGCGCCCGGCATTCAGGACCGCCAGGTTTTCGTCCGCGATCTCCGGCCGCTGCCCGGCGCGGATCGCCTGGGCGAGGGCTTCCGCCGATAGGAGGTTCAGGTGGCGCAAGGCCGCCGCCGACAGCAGCAAGGCGAGATGCTTTTTGCTGTCCCGAATGCCCGCCGCCTCGCAATCGAGCACCACTTTGCGCGCCGGCGTCTCCAGGCCCGCAAACTCCGGCGTCGTGAAGAGCCAGCTTTCGGGGGTCAAGGCGCGCAGATAGCGGCCGGCCGCCCGGTGCCCTTCCTCGC
Organism: uncultured Anaerolineales bacterium; assembly: GCA_964647225.1. Classification (GTDB taxonomy): domain Bacteria; phylum Chloroflexota; class Anaerolineae; order CG2-30-64-16; family CG2-30-64-16; genus CAZYHE01. The sequence goes on along the minus strand of CAZYHE010000447.1, from coordinate 3,705 downwards.
TGATGAGCACGAGCGCATCGGGCCGGCTCACGCCGGTGAAGAGGATCTCGCGCGGGCTGAAGATCAGCTCGCTGATGCTGTGCCCGGTCTGCACCGTGACGGGGTAGTCATCCTGCTGCGCGGCCCACAGGCCCGACAGCAGCGCCGCCTCGCCCATCAGGCGCGCCAGCGACCGCACCTTCCCGCCGGCCGACCCGGCGATCACCAGCCGGAATTCGCGATCCAGGTTGGATGCGCCGCGCGGGGCGATGGGCTTCGGTCGCAGGCCCGGCACGGCCGTCTGTCCTGGCCCCGCGCCGCGCAGCGCCCGCGCATACTCGACTGCCGGCGGCGCGGCCTGATGTACAAGGCCGGCGGGCCAGCCGAGCGCCTGTCGCGTGGCTTCGAGCGCCTTGCGCGAGAACTCGTTGTTTGGCACGTAGTAGGCCGTACACAGTTCCCAGATGTCGAGCAGCGCGAAACATTCACTCTGGGCCGCGGCGACGATCACATCGGCCAGATCGCGGTCGAACGCGGCCCCGCGCCAGGCCAGGCCCGCGCCATTGGCCGCGACCGTGGCGCACAGATCGAGCGGCTGCTCCAGGTTGCCCCCGCGCGTCGTCGCAGTGACGCCGCCCACCGGGGTGGTGGCGCTGTGCTCGCCGCCCGTCATGCCGAAGTTGAAGTTGTTGAACACCAGCACGGTCAGGCCGATGTTGCGCCGGGCCGCGTTCAGCAGGTGCGCGCCGCCGATCCCCGTGCCGCCGTCGCCGATCAGCACGATCACCGTCAGGTCGGGGTCGGCCAGCTTGATGCCGCTGGCATAGGCGATGCTGCGGCCATGCAGCCCGTGGAACGCGTTGGTGATGAAGTATTGGTCGCCCAACCCCTGGCAGCCGATGTCGCTGACGATCACGACCCGCCGCGGGTCGCGGCCCAGGTTCACCAGCGCCCGGTCGAGCTGGTTCAGGATCAGCCCGTGGCCGCAGCCGGGACAAAAAGGATATGTGCGGTCGTTGCGATATGTTTCTAACATGCCCTATCCGTCCTTTCATCGCCCTTCACACCAGGGCCGCGCTGAACTGCTCCGGCGTGATCAGCTCGCCATCCACCCGGTTGATCCCGACGATCTCCGGCGCGGGCCGGCGGGTCATGGCCGCCCAGCGATAGACCACCCGCTCGACCTCGCGGCGGAAGTCGCCCAGGTTGAGTTCGGCGACGACGACGCGTTCGATGGTCGCGGCCAACGCATTCAAGATGGCGTTTTCGGGCACGGGCCAAAGGGTCTGGGCTGTCAGCGCCGAGACCGCACGGCCTCCCGCCCGCCAATGCCGGACCGCCTCGGCCAGCGCGCGGGCGGTAATGCCGTAGGCGATGAGGAGCGTTCGGGCGCCCGCCTGCAGATCCGCCTGGACCAGCTCGATCTCCCCGGCGTGATCCTCGATCTTGCGCCACAAGTGCTCGTTCAGCCGGCCGACCGCCGCCGGGTCTTTGGTCAGGAAGCCCCGTTCATCGTGGCTGGAACCGGTGAAGCGGACGATGTGCGGCCCGCCGATCGGGCTGAAGGGCGGCGGCGCGTGATTCGGGCCGGGACGATACGGCAGGTAGGGTTCAGCAAGCTGCTCCGCCGCGGTCACGCGCGGCCGCACGGGGGGATATTCGTACTGATCAAGCGCCACCGTGCTCATGGAGAGGAACATCTCTTTGTCGGTCAGGAGGAAGACCGGGGTGCGAAAGCGTTCGGCCAGGTCGAAGGCGCGGCGGGTGAGGCTGTAGCATTCGGCCACGCTGCCCGGCGCCAGCGCAATGATCGGGTAGCCGCCGGATGTCCCCCACCGCACGAACTGGACATCCCCCTGCCCCGGCGTCGTCGCGCCGCCCGTCGCCGGCCCCATCCGCTGCACATCCACGATCACCAGCGGCGCTTCGCCCATGATCGCCAGCCCGATGTTCTCGCTGTAGAGGCTGATGCCAGGGCCGGAGGTGGCGGTCAGCGTCCGCCGGCCGGTCATCGCCGCGCCGATGCACATGGAGATGGCCGCAATCTCATCTTCGGTCTGGATGGCGACGCCACCGCACCGCGGCAGCTCGCGGATCATATGGAGGAGAAGTGGGGTAGCCGGCGAAATCGGATAGCCCGCAAAGAAATCACACCCGGCATCCAGCGCGCCGCGGGCGACCGCAGTCGCGCCATCAATGAATTCACGCATGAGGGTTGCTCCATTGCGACAGTCGGAAATCTGGCTTCAGGATAGCCGAACGCCACGGTTATCACCATGACGGCGCTCATTTTTGACGAGTGGGACGAGGAGACAAGGAGACGAGGAAACAAGGAAACAGGGAGACGCGGAAGCGGGGAAAGAAAGAGGCAGGCCGTCGGAGGATGATCCTCCGGGCGGGCCTGCCTCGGCGTTGCCGGGTCAAGATGTCTGGCGTATTAACTGTTCACCCAACGCGCCAGGCGCGCCAGGTAGGATGACAGACCTTCGGTCTTCACTTCGACTTCAGTGTAACGATCAAGCTGCGGCAGCAGCGTCCAGGCCAGCAGGGCCAGAACCGCGACGAGTAGTGGCAAGTCCATGGTAAACTCCAGTCCTCCGATTTATTCCTCTCTACACGCTATTAACGCAAGGACAGGCCGCGTGGTTCCGGCTTCCAGGCACGAATTTCACATCATTTTAGCCCCGTCACCGTGTCACCCCGTCACCTTGCCACCCCGTCACGCCCGCGGTAGAATACGACCGAATCACAAATAGACCTCAGAGGAGACGTCCATGTACGCAACCGTCAACGGCGCCCGGCTCGCCTACCGTGACCGCGGTCAGGGGCGGCCGATCGCGCTCCTGCTCATCCACGGCTTTCCGCTCGACTGCCGCATGTGGGATGCGCAATTGGCCGGTCTGGCCGGCCAGGCGCGCGTGATCGCGCCCGACCTGCGCGGGTTTGGCCGTTCGGCCGCCGCGCTGAGTGGGCCGCTGACGATGGATCAGCATGCCGACGACCTGGCCGCGCTGCTCGATCATCTGGGCATCGGCCGTGCGGTCGTGGCGGGGCTGAGCATGGGCGGCTATATCGCGTTCGCATTCTGGCGGCGGCATCAGGAGCGCGTGCAGGCGCTCGTCCTGGCCGACACCCGCGCCGAAGGCGATTCCCCGCCCGCGCAAGCCAACCGGGACGCCTCGGCCGCGAAGGTGCGGGCGGCCGGCGTCGCGGCGATTGCCGGCGACATGCTGCCGCGGCTGCTGGCCCCGGCGAGCCTGGCGAATCCCCGGCTGGCGGAGCGTATGCGGGCGATGATGACGGATCAGCCGGCGGAGACGGTCATCGCCGCGCTCGGCAGCCTGCGCGACCGGCCCGACAGCCGGCCCACCCTGCCGGCGATCACCGTGCCGACCCTCGTGCTGGTGGGCGCGCACGACGCGCTGACCCCGCCGGCCGATGCAACGGCGCTGGCCGCGGCGATCCCCGGCGCGCGGCTGGTCATCATCCCTGGCGCGGGGCATATGAGTCCGATGGAGAACCCGCGGGCGGTGAATGCAGCGCTGCGGTCGTTTGTGTGCGCCGTCACGTAGGGGCGGGTTTTTCCCATCAGCGGGAGACTCGCTATCACCGCACCGCTGCTGTCCCCTGAAGATCCGCGTTGACGACGGAAAACCCGCCCCTACCGATGGTCGTCCGCAAACGAAATCACCAGCCGATCCTGGTCATCATAGCGATACGCAGCGA
>CAZYHE010000446.1:0-4512 GCA_964647225.1 uncultured Anaerolineales bacterium | reverse complement strand
TCCCACCGTGAAACCATTCTGCGAGTAGATGCCGACGTAGCCTCGCCCCACCCGTCCGAACGCCCACTTTCCACCGAAGCGCACCTCGTCGAACCGCTCCTGCTCGAAGAAGCAGTGGCTCATCCACGCCCGCCACGTCAGCCGCCAGGTCAGCGCCATCACGTTGCGGTGCTGGATCACGCGTGGCAGCGTCGTGCTGCCCGACCAGTAGTCGGGGCGCAACCCGGAGCCTTCGCCGGAGGTGTGCGGGCACGACCAGAAGATCACGACCTTGTTGCCGAGCGTCACCTGCGCCACGTGCGTCGAGGACTCGAACTCCCCCTTCCGATGATCCTGCAAGCCGGAGATCAGGTAGTCGGGCGTGCGGAAGACGACGAAATCGGCGTGGCGCGCGCTCGTGCGCACGATGCCCTGGCGGATCTTCGACTCGACCACGGCCTGATCGTCGGTGGCGATGTCGGCCAGGATCTTCGGGAGCTGATAGAAGCTGCTGGCGACCGTCACCGGCCCCATCCCGTCGCTGCCCGCGCTCATCGAGCCGACGCCGAACAAGAGCCAGGATGTCGGCGACGTCCCCTCGAAGTCGGGATACTTCACATAGATGCCATAGCTCCGGCCATGCGTTGTGCCGAAGACGCCGTTCAGGCTGTCGGCCGCCAGGTTGAAGAACATGGTGTCGAGCACCGCGCCGGCCATCTGGCGCAGCTTCTGCTGCCCCTCGTGGCTGGCAAAATCGTAGACGTTGATCAATGGCGCGATGCAGATCGGGTAATACGAGTTCGAGTGCCACTCGTCGAAGCCGAAGCGCCCGCGCTGGCGCAGCCATTCGGTGATGTAGACGTAGCCCTTCTGCGAGTGGAACAGCCCGTTCTGCCGGCTGTTGGTGAACTCCTCGGTCGGGAAGAGCAGCCCGGCCAGCCACTCGGCCACGTGGAAGAGGAAGCGATGGTTCTCCGACCCCATGTACATGACCGTGTCGCCCGGCTCGTCCACCCAATACTTGAAGCCGAGCACCGTGTCTTTCATCATGGCGTGGATCTGCGGGCTGAGCCGCGGCGCGGCGGCGTCCCGCTCCCAGGTCATCAGCCGCAGCACGCCCTGGATGACGAAGTCGGCGCAATCCTTGCGCGCGGCGATGAACTCGCACGTGTCGCGGATCACCCCCTCGTCAATCTGGTCATAGCGGCCCAGCGCATAGCGCGCCACCTCGCGCCAGATGTCGGGCCGGTGTTCCTTGCGGAGGAACCCGGCGTAGTGCTCCAGGACGATCCGTTGGCGTTCGGCCATGCGTTCGAGGCCGGGCATCGCAGGGACCGGCGTGACCTTGTGGATGGCGTATGAGGTTGCGGTTAAGGTCGAGCCGTCGGGGCCGGCCCACGCGCACTCGATCCGGTAGCGGCCATCGGGCAACGCCGCGCCGGGGCCAAAAGAGATCGCGCCAGCCGCAGCCGGTTTGACCACGGCTACCTGCTCACCGCTGTCAGCGATCAGCCGGGCGGTGAGCGGCGCGGCGGGATCGGGCGCGACCCCCAGCCGGAAGCCGACCTCGTGCTCGCCGTAGAAGACATCGCGCGCCAGCCGGATGGCGGATACTTGCGCCTCGATGTTCGACCGGACATCCTCCGTCAGGCCGGCGGCCAGCGGCGCACGGACGGCCAGCCCCGCGTCCGCCTCCAGCCGGCAGCCGACCTGCGCCATGCGGCCAAGTCGGAACAACGCGACCGTGACGATGTTCTCTCCCGCCCCCAGCGCGGCCGCGAAGCGGTGCGCGTAGACCCCCTCGGCCGGCTTGACCGGATGCGCGTCGGTATCATAGACGACCGCGCCATTGATCGCAACGATGGCCCGCGATGTGATGCCGAGCACAAGCCGCCACGACTGGCCGCCGGGCTGATCGGGCGTGACGATCGTCGTCAGGAACGCTGCGCCGAGGTGGTTGGAGATGTTGTAGCGGCCCCACGAAAAGTAGTTTTCGGGCATGCGTACCAGCGACCAGCGCGTGGTTTGCCCTCGGAAGGCGGCCTCGTCGCCCTCGGCGGGCTGCGAGTGCAAGATGGCCTGCGCGTCGCCCACGATCTGCGTCATGGCCGTGCGACCGACCTCCGCGCCGGGCTTCTCGAACAGCGTCAATCCCTGGACAGTGGCCGACAGGTCTTCGTAGAACGGCCCCAACATCAGCCAGGGCTTGATGATCTCACCCGGCGGGACGCGGCGGGACAGGTTGGTGTGCATAGTCATCCTCCTCACTTGAACAGGTACGGCACCACACAACCGGATACAAATCGGCCGGCGTCGGAGCAGAGGAAGGCGACCCCTTCTGCGATATCCTGCGGCGAGACATTAGAGCGCTCCTGCCAGGCGGCCTGATGATCGCACTGCGCCACTGCTTCCGCCAGAGACGCGATGCCGGCCACCGGGCCGGGCGCGATGACGTTCATCGTAACCCCATTTCGCCACGCCTGTTCGTGCGCCAGCAGCAGCGCCTGGATGCGGGCGGCCTTGCCGAGGTTATACGCGTAGGCGGGCGAAAGCCGGTTTGGGTGCATGGCGATGCCGACGACCCGGCCCCAACGCCGCTCGTACATGCCGGGCAAAACCAGCGGCATCAGATGCAGGAACGGCGCCAGCTCGTGCTGCACATCCTCCGCCACGCCCGCCGGCGACAGCCGATCCACCGGCTCGCCGTGCCAGCCCGCACCCGGCCCAATCACACAGATGTCTACGCGACCGAACGCCTGGCACGTGGCGTCGAACAGCGCCCGGCACCCCTCAGCCATGAAGACATCCGCCTGCACGGCGATGGCCCGACCGCCCTGCGCCTGGATATGCGCGACGATGGCCTGTGCACTATCTGCACTGGTACGGTAGTTGACGACCACGCTGGCCCCTTCGCGCGCCAACGTCAGCGCGATACTGCGCCCCATCCCATTGCCGGCCGCGCCGGTGACAATTGCGACATTGCTTTGCGTTATCATCTTCACTCCTTCGAGAAGCCGGGCGTATCTTATGACAACCTTTTGACAGGATTTACAGGATCATATCCGTGTTGCGATCCTGTTCATCCTGCCGAAGGTCCTGTCCAACGTTCACCGTCGCGTTTCCGAGCACAGCGCCAGCAGATCGCCCACATCCGCGGTCGCCAGACACTCGACCGTGTCGGCCGCGCCGTAGTAGATCTTCACCTCGCCGCCCTCCTCCAGGATCATGCCGCCGGGAAAGATGGCGTAATTACGGAAGCCGCCCGCGATCTCGTAGGACGCTTCGGGCGCCAGCAGCGGCAGCTTGCTCATCCCGATCACGCGCCACGGCTCGTCCAGGTCGAGCAGCATGATGCCGGCGGTGTAACGCTTCTGCCAGACATCCTCCCAACCGTTCTTCCCGCGCGAGCTGTCGCGATCCACCGCGTGGAAGGTCGTCAGCCAGCCCTTCGGCGTCTTGACCGGCGGCGCGGCCGGGCCGAGCTTGTCGTTGGCGTAGGGCACGTCCTCGACGCCGAGCACCAAATGCGAGTTGCCCCAGTAGCGCAGATCGGGCGAGTCGGAGGCCCAAATATCGAAGCGGTCCCGGCCGCCCCGACCGTAGACCGGGAAGGGGCGCTCCAGCCGCAGGTAGTGGCCGCCGACCTTCTCCGGGAAGAGCACCATGTTGCGGTTGTCGGGCACGGACACGCTGAGCACCTCGAACCGCTCGAAGTCGTCAGTGACCGCGATCCCGCCGCACACGCCGTGCCGCGTGTCCACGGCGAAACACATATAGCAGCGGCCATCCATCACCGTGAGTCGCGGGTCATACACGCGGTTGACCTCATCGTCCTGCCACTGCCAGCACGGCTTGGGCTGCACCTGCCACTTGATGCCGTCGTCGCTGAACGCCAACCCCAGATTGGTGGCAGCCGGATGCACCGAGTCAGTGCGAAAGCCATAGTCGTTGCGAAAGACCATGATGTACTTGCCCTGGTATTTCGTCACGCCCGCGTTGAAGACCAGCCGCGCCTCGTAGGGCACGTCGGCGGTCGAAAGGACGGGGTTCGCCGGATGGCGGTGGATGATGGGACTCGAGGTGAGGGGGCCGGTTCCGATGTACATGAAAAGCTCCTTGTGCTCATACATTGTCGAATAACCGCATCTGATAAGCGCCATCTGGCGCGTCGAGATCAATCTTCCGTGAGATCAATCCGCCATCGTCTACCCCACCCAAGCTATTGACGGTATCTGCGATGGTCGGTATACAGTACTCTGACATCTCCTCGTTGATTTGCGCCGTCGTGAAGCGCAGAACTCGCCATCCACGCGATTCGAGCGCATTGTCACGACGGTTGTCTTTGGCCGCGCCTTCCGCATTCGCATGCCAGGTGTCGCCATCGGTCTCAAGATCGAGATAGCCATTCGCACAATAGACGACAAAATCGAGTTCGTATCGTCGCTTCTTAACCTCAACGAACTCCTGTCGTTCTGCGAGGATCTGTCTCCGCCTGAGTTCAGCCCATAGCCTATCCTCAAGCGGGCTGCCGTG